>JAZUGW010000263.1:0-25335 GCA_045641465.1 Kiritimatiellia bacterium
ACTCAACCAGGGCATCTTCCCCTGGGTCGACGACAACATCGGCGAACTCGACGACAAACACAGGCTGTTCATGGCCGTCTGCGAGGCGGTGATCAACCCCCGCGAGTTCGACTACGCGAAGTGGAAGGGAATCGGGCGCCCGCCGACCAGCCGCCTGAAGATATTCAAGGAGTTCCTCCTCAAGGCCGTGCTGAACGTCCAGGACACGAAGGAGTTCGTGCGGATCGACCCCG
Source organism: Kiritimatiellia bacterium (assembly GCA_045641465.1). Classification (GTDB taxonomy): domain Bacteria; phylum Verrucomicrobiota; class Kiritimatiellia; order RFP12; family UBA1067; genus RUG572. The sequence continues at coordinate 234 of JAZUGW010000263.1, forward strand.
ACCAGCCTCCTCCTCCTTCGCCAATCACCATCCAGGGTGCGCGCGCGGCGGAAGTCAACATGGCCGAGTTGCCCGTCGAATGCGAATGGGGGTGCAAGCGCGACTCGCAGGCCATGATCCCGCTCGCACAGCTGGCCGCCGCGAGAGTGCCCCACCTGTTCGACCTCGCCGACGCGGCGTACGACGCGGAACCCATCCGCGCGGCGTGCGCGGAACTCGGCACAGTCGCCGTCATCGACGCGAATCCCCGAAGGTCCGCCGAGACGCGGGCCATGGGCGAACTCGAGCGGGAGGTCTACAAGGACCGCAGCGCCGCAGAGCGCTTCTTCAGCCATCTGCTCGAATCGCATGGCGGAAGGACGGTTCGCGTCCGTGCGCCAAAGAAGGTCGCGCTCCATCTGCTTCTGGGCGCGATCGTCGTCGCCGTCGAGCAGATGCTCCGCATGCTCTGCTGACGGCGCACACCCGGAAATGGGCAAGGACACCGACGGCGACGGCGTTGAACGTCCGAATCGCCCGCGCAAGCTTTGTCTCAGACCTGGCTTTCCACCCGCACATTGGAAAATCTCGCGTTGACGGCCAGTCCGAACGCCGTCAGGCGGACGGACTGGCCGTCAACGCCGAGGTTTTGCAATTACCTCAGTCGAAATCGGCAAATCCCCCTGCCGTTTCAGTCTAGTAGTAGAAGGGCGGGAAACGATAGCGCGTGAAATGCGGAATCGTGTAGCGCATCTTGAACGAACGCCCCAGCGGGAACCAGGCGACGCCGTCTTCGCTGTAGAAGAAACGTCCTTCGTCGTTGCCCGGGGGATTGCCCGTCTACGCCGAGGTTTTGCAATTACCTCCATTAAAAATGTAGGACATGTCATTTACTAAAGGGCCTGGTTCAATCGCACCATTAACAGAATATTTTTATAATCATTCAAGCCTCCACAATTGTATTTTCACATGGAATCTCATGGGGCCTGTTCAGTCGTGCTGTGGGACGAGATCGGTCCAATCGTAGTCCTTGAGCGCACCGCGCACCACGTTCACGAAATTAATGACGGCGCTCGTTTCCACCGCCTTCGTCCACGAGAGCGGCAACTGGCGCAAGTCGACTTTCCGGAAGAGATCGCGCCGCGCCGCCACAGCATGTGCCGCCGCGACACAAGTCGAACCATGCGCCACCACATTCGGCGCGTGTCCCGTACGTGCGGCGAGTTCCCGGGCGATGACGAGCATCTCTTCCGCCCGCACGCCGACGAGCGAACGACCCAGCGTAAGAAGCATCGCCGACACCATGTCATCGGACAACTTCCGATAGATCTTCGGTCGAGGCGTCAACGTTTCACCCGTGCAGGCGAGATCGGCGAACATGATCGCCTTGCCCTCCTTCAGCGCCGCGCGAACGCGTTCCGCATGGCGGGCACGACCCGTATCGTCGAGAACGAGTTCCGCTCCTTTCGGACGCCCGCCCACGGGAATGAACGTGACTGCCGGCACGGGAAGTCCATCGGCAAACTCGTAGAGTTCACGAACGACCGTCGTACCGTCGTCAAGCGTCGTGTAGTCGACTTCGCGGCGATGAAAACCGATTTGCTCGAGCGAACGGATCCCCGCCCGGGCCGCCGCCACTTTCCCGAGTTCCGCCGCCGTCCGTTTCGGACGTCTCTCCTTGCACGCCTTCAGTTCGTCGCGCAGGAGGTCAAAGACGCTCCGATATCCCGGCAGCTCGGAGATACGGCCATTCGGCGTAACATTGACGTCCTTCGGCGAAAGTCCCTGGTCGTACGCCTCCGGCTTATACGCACGGTCGATCGCCCGGCACGCCGCACCGTCGATGGCGGGCGCCGCAGCATCGGCAAGAAGCCACCGCCGCATCCAGAGGAACGTCGAAACCTTCGTTCCTTCGGTGCAGGCATGGGGACCATCGAGTTCCGTCATGCCATAGCGTCCCGTTCCCAACCCGCACCGTGCCGCGACGTTCGTCACCACCGCGAGCGTTTCACACGAACCGGCGAACGGGAAGAAGTCCGCATTGTTGCAGTGCATCCGCACGGCATTGCCGCCCGCCAGGACGAGTCCCGCGTGGTTGAGTCCGAAGGCGAGCTGGCCGAAGGTCTGCTGCTCGGCATCCTGCGGACCGCACGTGCGGAACACATCGCGCACCGTCGAAACAAAGCACGAAGGACACGCCGCGACAATTCGCGCATCCAAGGTCGCCATCAACGCCGTCTCGGTGCCACCGCCGGATTGTCCCATGCAGCCATAGCCGCCATGCCGCACGTCGGCACGCGAGTCCAGATAATCCAAGGCGCGCATCCCGTCCCACACGCGCTGACCCGCCGTGCCGTGTCCGAGTAGCGTCGCCAGCGTTCCATACCGTTCGTGGCAAAGGACGTTCCATGACCCGGCGATCTGATCGCGTTCTCCCTGGGCGATAGGGTCGTAGATGAAAATCGCATACCCCTCCTTTGCGCCGCGGATGCCATAGCGCTGGTAGAAGCCGGTTGCCTTGCCGTCCGTCGTGTGTCCGCACGGGACAATGCAGGCGGGATACGGCGCCTTGAATTTCGCCGCATCCGGGAGGAAAAGCAGCGCCGTCACGTAGACGCCCGGACGACTCTCGAAGAGAACCTTCTCCACGCGATAGCCGTCGCGCACAAACGAACCCGTGATCTTCGCGTTGAGCGGCGTGCGCGGCAGATCGAAGCCGCCCATCGCCGAAGCAAAGGCGGCCCGCATCTTCAGACGATAGGATTCGTAGGCCGCCTTCGAATCGAGTTTGAGCCAAGCCGCGTCGGCGGCGCGGTCGGCCATTTCCACTTCTTTCAGAAGCGTTTCCTGTGTCACCTGATTGAAGCGTTCCGGCAGGATCCGCTGCGCGAGCGCCTTCTCAAGCGTCACCCCGCCAAACGCGGCGGACCCCATCATCAGACCCAGCAGACAGACCAAATCGTATTTCATAGGTACCCTCTCTTCTCAATCTCCGGCGACGCCGCCCTCCAATGGACGACGGCGCCACCAGTTCCGCCCCACATACGTACAACCGGCCCTGTCCGCAGGATACGAACAGCCAGCCGAATTACGCAGGCTTGTAGGAATCCTTCAACGTCACGGTACGGTTGAAGACCGGCGCCCCCGGCTTCGAGTCCTTCGCATCGGCCACGAAGTAGCCCGTGCGTTCGAACTGGAAGTGGTCGCCCGGCGCCGCGGCGGCGAGCGCAGGCTCGACATACGCCGTGAGCGTCTTCAGCGAATCGTGGTTCATAAACTTGAGGAAGTTCTCCGAACCTTCCTGCAGCGGATCCGGCACCGTGAAGAGACGGTCGTAGAGACGCACTTCGGCCTTCACGGCCGTGGCCGCGTCGACCCAGTGGATCGTGCCCTTCACCTTGCGGCCGTCGGGCGCGTTGCCGCCCCAGCTGCCCTCGTCCCACGTACAGTGGATGACCGAGACCTTGCCGTCCGCATCCTTCTCGAAGCTCGTGCACTTGACGATGCACGCGCCCGCCAAACGGACCTCGCGATCGGGTCCCAGACGGAAGAACTTCTTCTCGGGATTCTCCTGGAAGTCCGCACGGTCGATCCAAAGTTCACGCGAGAACGGGATGTCGCGCGACCCGGCCGTTTCGTCGAGCGGGTTGTTCGGCTTCGTCACCGTACGCGTGCCTTCAAAGTTGTCGATCACGACCTTCACCGGATCGAGAATCGCCATCCGGCGCGTCGCGGTCTTGTTGAGCTCCTCACGCACGCACCACTCGAGCAGCGCGGGATCGCTCTCGCTCTCCACCTTCGTCACGCCCACGCGGTCGCAGAACTCGCGGATCGCCGCCGGCGGGAAACCGCGCCGACGCATGCCGCACACGGTCGGCATCCGCGGATCGTCCCAGCCCGCCACGTGCTTTTCCGTGACAAGCTGCAGCAGAAGGCGCTTCGACATCACGGTCCACGTGATGTTGAGACGCGCGAATTCGCGCTGCTGCGGACGGATCTTCTGGCCGTTGCGCACGACCAGAAGGCCCTGTTCGTCCATCCGGTCCACCACCCAGTTGTAGAGCGGACGATGCACTTCGAACTCAAGCGTGCACATCGAGTGCGTGACGCCTTCCAGCGCATCTTCGATCGGATGGGCGAAATCGTACATCGGGTACACGCACCACTTGTTGCCCAGGTGGTAGTGCGAAACGTGACGGATGCGGTAGATCACCGGGTCACGGAAGTGGATGTTCGGCGACGCCATATCGATCTTGGCGCGCAGGCACCACTCGCCGTCGGCATACTTGCCGTCACGCATTTCATGGAAGATGCGCAGGTTGCGTTCGGGATCGGTGTCGCGGGAAGGCGACGGCGTTCCGGGCTTTTCCGGCACACCGCGATACTGCTTCCACTCGTCCTGCGTCAGATTGCAGCAATAGGCCTGGCCGCGGCGGATGAGCTCTTCGGCGATCTGGAACATCGTGTCGAACATGTTCGACGCATTGTAGAACCCCGCCTCGCCGGCATCGCCCGCGCCGGACCATTGGAATCCGAGCCAGCGAATGTCGTTCTTGATGTTCTCGGCGTATTCGTCCGACTCCTTCGTCGGATTCGTATCGTCGAGACGCAGATGGCACTCGCCCCCGAACAGTTTCGCCATGCCGAAATCGACACAGACCGCTTTCGCGTGGCCGATATGGATGTAGCCGTTCGGCTCAGGCGGAAAGCGTGTCACCACTTTGCCGCCCGTCCGACCCTGCGCGTGGTCTTCGTCGATCCACTGACGCAGGAAATGCCGGCTTGTATCCGATTCCTTCACTTCTTCCATGAGAATCCGTCTTTTCTTTGATGCTTACCAGTTCCAGTTGACAAACGGGAGCACGTACTTGGTCTCCCGCTCGCCGTTCTCCGCATTGACCGCGTTGCCATTGATGTTCACAAGGCCGATCTGGAGGAAATTACCCGTGTACGCGCGGTTCCAGAGACCGAGCTGGAAACCGGAGAAGGACTCGGCGCGGTTCACGAGGCCCATCTCGAAACCCGTAAAGTTCTTCGTCGATTCGTTCCACAGACCGATCTGGCAACCCGCCCCCTCGCCGCCGATGTAGTTCCAGAAACCCAGCTGGAAACCCGTGTAGTCGTTTTCGACGTAGTTCGCGAAAGCGATCTGCGCACCGCACGCGTCCGTACCGATCAGATTCGCGCCGCCAAGCTGGAAACCGTTCATACGCTCGCGCACACGGCCCGCAATGCCCAAATCGAAGCCATTGAGATTCTGGCATTCACCATAGAGGAGGTTGATCCGCACGCCGTCCAGCGAGGTCGTCGCAATCGGAATCTGACCCGGGTGCCACACGGAGAGCATCACATAGCCTTCCGTATTCGCCTGCAGCGACACAGCCGCCGCCAGAACCATCAGAGCCGTCAACAGTTTCTTCATTTTAGTGTTCCTTCTTTTGTGTGTTAAATGAGTCCTAGAATTATAATCTTCTCCAGGCAAAAAGGGAAGCGCGTTTTCACGTACCGCCCTTTTCGCCCTTCAGCAGCCGACAACCTTACTCGTTGTCGTCGCCATCGTCGTCGTCACCGCCCTGCGCGCTCAACGCGCCCACCACGCCGCCGATCGACTTCACTTCGTCGCCCGTCAGACGCAGCAGGAAGCGGATCGAGCCGTCCGGACGATACCACGACGCACCCGCCAGCGCGCCGTTGGCCCCCGCCGGCGGCCACGCCGCCTGAAGCGCCTGGAGCTGCTGGGCCGTTTCCTTGTCGCCGAACTTCACGATCTGCGGCAGCACGACATCACGCGCAAACGCATACGGCGTGAAGTAGAACGCCGCACCCGGACGCGTCTTCGCCGCTTCCGGCACGGCCGCAAGGAACCGCGCCTCGCCCTTGCCGGACGCCAGCTTCACGCCCGGCGCCGCAAACACCGCGCGCTGTCCATTGCTCGCGAACGAGATCTCGGACGACAGACCACCCAGCACACCCGCGAGCGTCTTCTTGACCTGCGACACGTCCTTCATCTGCTTCGGATCCTTCGTCGCCCCCGTCTCCTTCGCGGCAAAGTCGATGATGGAACCCCAGTTAACCACGAACGTATCGGGGTCCTTCTGCACAAGGAACTGCGAACCCGGCCACTGGCGCACCAGCGCCGCCGCGAGACGCGTGAGGAACTTCTTCCCCGCCGTCATTTCCGCAGCCACCGTCGCCACCTGTCCGCCGCCCAGCACCGCCGGACGCTTCTGCGCATCGAAACCGATCGCCATCGCGTCCCAGTCGGCCTTCTGCGGATAGGCGATCACGCCCAACGCCTCGTCGGCCGCCAGCACCACTTCCTTGATCAGCTCGACGTACTTCTGAAGGTCCTTGTTCTTCTGGGCCTCGACGACCACGGCCTCTGCCAAACCCTGCAGCAGATCGTGCGTGAGCGCCTTCGTGCGCGCAAAACCTTCCTGATTCACGCAATCCCCCGCAAGCTTCGCCAGACGATTGCAGGCGAGGAAGGCGTTCGGTCCCATCGGCATGCTCTCAAGCGCCCCGGCCGGCAGCGCAACACCCGCTTCCGCAGCCTGCACGCCCGGCTTGCGACGCAGATTGCCCACGATCGAAATGCCGTTGTCATCGAGATCAAGCGCCAGAACACCGCCCGCAAACGTGCTGAGCTGCGCCGCCTGTTCCTGCCAACGCCCCTTCGAGAACGCCGCGAACTTGGCCGCGAGCGGACCCTGATTCTCCTTGCCAAGCTTCAGCAATTCTTTCTGCTGCTGTTCCTGTACCTGCCGCAGGATCGTGACAATCGCCGTGAGTCCGGCCTCGCGCACGCCGAAACGAAGCAGATGCGACTGCTTGTTGGCCTTAGGCGCCGGACGCTTTGCGAAGTCATCCGCCGCACGCGCGGCCAATGCCGCCGTCGACGCGAACGCGCAGTACTTGCCGTCCGGCGTGAACTTCACCCAGCTCTCTTCCTTGCGCGTACCGCCCGGCGGCAAACGAATCGTACCATCTGCCGCCTTCTCGGCACCCGCGTGCTTCTTGAGGAACTCGGCTTCGCTGTCCGCGATCGGGTACAGCAGCGCCGCATCGCCCTTGCCCTTGAGGGGATCCTTCGCCGAGAAGTCGATCTTCTGGATCTCGTCCGTCGCGATATAGAACTGCAACCTCAGCGGCAGTTCGCTGCGCAGACGACCGAAGTTCTGCATCAGCACCTGCTGCGCACCGCCGAGCGCAATGGCCGGCAGCATCGGGTTGTTCAATGCCGTTCCCAACGCGGTCGCCATCGGCGTAAGTTCCGCAAAGGGCGCGAGCTCGGCGCTCGCCACAAGAGACTGCTTCACCGGCGCGGCAAACAAGCCGGCCGTCGTGGCCGTCAAGGCCATCATCATCATCAGCTTCTTCATTTGTTTCTCCTTTTTTCTTCTTTTCTCGCCTACTTACCTCGCGTACTCAACACAACGCACTTCCCGTACGACCGTCACGCGAATCATCCCTGGAAACTTCAACTGCGTGGAAATGTCGCGGCAGATCTCGCCCGCCAGTTCCGCCGCCGCCTGGTCACCCACCACGGTCGGGTCCACCAGAATGCGCAAATCGCGTCCCGCCTGCACGGCGAACACGTTGCTGACGCCCTCGTGGGCTTTCGCAATCTTTTCAAGATTCTCCAACCGTTGAATGTAGTCGGACACCTTCTCCTGGCGCGCTCCCGGACGCGCCGACGAAATCGCATCCGCCGCCGCACACAAGACACCGTACACACCGCCGTCCGTTCCCGCCTCGGCGTGATGCGCCGCCACCGCCGCGCAGACCTTCGGATCTTCCCCGTGCGCCAGCAGATACTCGGCCCCGAGCGCCGCATGCGCCCCCTTCTTCTCGGCCGTGATCGCCTTGCCGATGTCGTGCAGGAATCCGACGCGCCGCGCAAGCCCCGCATCAAGCTTCATCTCCGCCGCCATCGTGCCGGCGAGAATCGCGACTTCCACCGAATGGCGCAGCACGTTCTGCGAGAACGAGGTGCGGAAACGCAGGGCGCCCATGAGACGCAGCACATCCGCCGGAATGCCCGACACGCCCGCTTCGGCGGCCGCTTCCGAACCACACTCTTCGTTCGCCTTTTCCACCGACACGCGCGCGGCTTCCACCGCATGTTCGATGGACGCCGGATGGATGCGTCCGTCGGCGATCAGCGACTCAAGCGCCTGGCGCGCGATCGCACGCCGCTGCGGATCGAACGCGGACAGCACCACCGTATCCGGCGCGTCGTCCAAGAGCAGCGTCACGCCCGTGGCCGCCTCGAACGCACGCACATTGCGTCCGTCGCGTCCCACGATGCGTCCCTTCATCTCGATGTTCGGCATCAGCACGGCCGTCGTCGCCAATTCATTCACATGCGCCACGGCGCACCGCTGCACGGCCTCGGCGATGATGCGCGCCGCGATCGCATCGCCCTGTTCGCGCGCCGCCTCCTGGATGCGCCGGCTCAGAATCGCCGCATCGGCGCGCAATTCGGCATTCGCCCGCGTGAGGATGTCGCGCCGCGCCTCTTCGTGCGTCATCTTCGCAAGTTCCTGCAGACGCTTGTCGGCCGTGATCTGCTTCGCCGACGCCGACTGTTCGGACGCCGCCAAAGCCGCCGCGCGGTCGTTGAGCGTCTTTTCCCGCGTGTCGAGCGTCGTCGCCTTCTGATCAAGCTTTTCCTCGCGCTGCGTTTGGCGGTCTTCAATCGCCTGCAGCTCGTCGCGGCGCTTCTTCGTGGACACCTCGAACTCTTCACGCGCCTTCACCACGGTCGCACGCGCCGTGATGTCCGCCTCTTTGAGCCGCGCCTTGATTTCGGACTCGGCCTCCTCTTCGCGCAGACGCATCTTCTTTTCAATGGACTCCGCCTGCCAGCGGCCCACCAATCCGCGCAGCGCATAGCCGAGGAAAAGCCCGAGCAACAGCAGCACCGCAATAATCAGCAGTGCCACGCCATCCGACAGACCATCCCACGTACTACTTGTCAGCGCAAAGAAAAGCATCGTTAGACCTCATTCCCTTTCTGGCTCCGCAGGAGCAGATTGAAGAGATAGGTGCGCTCGGCACCCGTCAGCGAATCAAAACTTTCAAGGACCTGGCGCATCTCCGCAACCCCCTTGTCGAAGGCCGCGCGCGCCGGCGAATCGTCATCCGCCTCGAACGGATAGCTCTTTTCGGCGATCCACTTGGACAGCCGTTCCAGCGCCGCCTTTTCGGCCCGCTGCCGGAAATGCTCCTTGAGAATCTGGCGCGTGGCGTCCAGCCACTGGCGCACTTCGGGATGGAGTTCGTCCATCACCAACGCGTTCTCGGCCGCCAGTTCGCCGAACCGGGCGTCCACGAGATAGGCCGTGTAGCTGAACGGCACGCCCAGGCGCACACCCGAGGGCCGCTCGTGCAGCGTGAATCCGTCGCGGCCGCAGAAGACGATGCGTCCCTTGCCAGGGAACTTCCGCCGCCACTCGATGACTTCAAGCTTCGCCTCGGCTCCGTTTTCAAGCTTCACCGTATAGTCGGTCGTCGCCTTTTCCACGACCACCGGCGACACCGGAATGCCGCAGAACCAGACGCGCACGCCTGGATACGCCTTGAGATAGAGTGCGAACTTCGCCGCCAGCGTCTGCACCGCAGGTCCCGGTACCGTCAGCGAATCCGCCGTGGCGCGCACGCCCGTGATGAAGACTTCCGTTCCCGTCGCCGGACCCTTCTCGCCCGGTTCGATATGGAACACGCCCGGCTCGCCCGCATCGCCCGACAGACGATACGAGAGCAGGTCGTTTCCGCTCTTCATCGTCGTACGCCACTCCACGTGCGTGCCAAGCGCAAACGCCTTGAAGCGTCCGCGCCCGTGGCGGCCGTGCAACCGGCGGTGGAACATCGCCGTCGTCGACCCCTCGGTGCTCTTCCAGCTGCCGCCGAGCGAACCAAAGGTGTCCTCCGCCTTCAACACATCAATGCCGGAACCGTCGTCCGTGACACGAATGGCGTCAATCCCGCCCAGTGCGTTCTGAATCAAATCGATCTTGACCTCGCGCGCATCCGCATCAAGTGCGTTCCACACGAGTTCTTCAAGAGCCGACAGAGGGGCCCCGCTTGCAAGCGAGGCCACATGATCCGCACGCGCCTGAACGTAGATGTCCTTTGTCATAGAATCTCCAACGGTTCCACCTTGGGCGGTTCATTCGGAGCCGAAACCACCTTTTCGATGCGCTGGCGGATGGCGTCCAGCTCGGCCGTACAGAACGTCACGAGCGCACGCCCCTCTTCGAAACGCTTCATCATCTCGTCGAGCGACAGCGCGCCCGACTCCATCTCGCCGACAAGTGCTTCAAGCTTCCTCAGCGAGGTCTCGAAATCTCGTTTCGCTTCCGCCATGACGCACCGCCCTTCATCCCTGAGTCGCGAACGCGTACGCGTTGCGGAACATCCGCATCCACGGACCCGCCTCGCCATTGAAGAGACCGCCCTTGAACGACAACTGGCTCGCGCGGAACCCACGCTCCGGATGCGGCATCATGATCGTCGCCCGACCGTCCGTCGTCGTGAACGAGGTCAGACCGCCCGCCGAACCGTTCGGATTCCACGGATAGCGCTCGGTCGCGCGGCCCTGGCCGTCGACATAGCGCAGCGCGGCCTTCGCCTTCGCACCGTTGACGCCCGCCGGGAACACCACACGGCCTTCGCCATGCGCCACCGCGATCGGCACGCGGCTGCCCGCCATGCCCTTGAAGAAGATGGACGGCGACTCGAGCACTTCGAGCGTGCAGAAGCGCGCTTCGAACTGTTCGGACGTGTTGCGCTGGAACGTCGGCCACGCCTCGGCCCCCGGGATGAGGTCCTTGAGCTGCGAGAGCATCTGGCAACCGTTGCATACGCCGAGCGAGAACGTGTCCTTCCGATGGAAGAACGTCTTGAACATCGCCTTGAGCTTCTTGTTGAAGAGGATCGAACGCGCCCAGCCCGAACCCGCGCCCAGCACGTCGCCGTAGCTGAAGCCGCCGCACGCCACGAGGCCCTTGAAGTCCGCCAGGTCCACACGACCCGCCAGCAGGTCCGTCATGTGCACGTCCACGCTCTCGAATCCCGCGAGCGCAAACGCCGCCGCCATTTCGATGTGCCCGTTCACGCCCTGCTCACGCAAAATCGCGATCCGCGGAGGACGGTGAGCAACACCTTTCACTTTACATTTTCCATTTTCAGTTTTACATTTGTCATCGGGATCGTAGGTGAGCTTGAAAGAAAGACCCGGATCCGTCTCGTCGAGGCCGTTGTCGTATTCCTCACGCGCCGCCGTCGGATTGTCGCGCAGCGCCTGCATGCGGTAGGTCGTTTCGCTCCACGCACGACGCACGGCCGTGATGGTCGTGACGATCGCCCGGCGCGCACCCACCGTGAGTTCGAACGCACGGTCGTCCGTCGGCTCGCCGATCACCTGCACGTCGTCCGCGAGGCCCGCCTTCTTGAACACCGCCAGCACGGCGGCGAGATTTTCGTCCGCCACCTGCAGAACGGCACCCGGCTCTTCGCTGAAGAGCACGGCAAGCGCATCGCCCCCGGCGAGCGTGGCCTTCACACCGCGTCCGCCCGTGATCGCCATTTCGGCCAGCGTCACCGCCAGGCCGCCGTCGCTGCGGTCGTGATAGGCGAGCGCCAGCTTCTTCGCCACGATCGTCTGCATCGCATTGAAGAACGCCTTCACACTCGGCGCATCCGCATCCGCCGGCTCGTCGCCAAGCTGGTTGTAGACCTGCGCGAGGCAGGAGGCGCCAAGACGGTTCGCGCCGTGACCGAGATCGACGTACACGAGCTTCGACGCAACGCCCTTCTTCAGGTCCGGCGTCAGCGTGAGGGTCACGTCGTCCACCGGCGAGAAGCTCGAGATGACGAGCGAAAGCGGCGCCACCTGCTTGTGGTTCGCACCCTTCGAGTCCGTCCAGGTCGTATGCATCGAGCAGCTGTCCTTGCCGACCGGAATCGAAATGCCGAGCGCCGGACAGAAATTGAGGCCCGCTTCTTCCACGGTGTCATAGAGGTTGGCGTCTTCGCCCGGTTCGCCGCACGGCGCCATCCAGTTCGCCGAAAGGCGCACGTTCTTGATCGAACCGCAGTTGGCGGCCGCCAGGTTCGTGAGCGCCTCGGTGATCGCGAGACGCGCCGAAACGGGACCGCTGATCAACGCGGACGGACTGCGTTCGCCCGTCGCCATCGCCTGGCCGTTGAGCGTCTTGTAGCCCATCGTCGTCACCGCGCAGTCGGCCGCCGGCAGCTGGTACGGACCCACCATCTGGTCACGCGCCACCAACCCCGTCACCGAACGGTCCGTAATCGTGATGAGGAACGTCTTATCCGCGATCGTCGGCAGATGGAGCAGACGGAAGAACGCGTCCTGCGGCGTCATGTCGCGCAGATTGAGCTTCTCGTGCGGAACCTCCACGCGCTTCACGTCGCGCACCATGCGCGGCGGCTTGCCGAGCAGCACCTTGATGTCCATGTCGATCGGCGAATCGTGGAAATAGTCGTCCTCCAGCACGAGGCGTCCGTCGCCCGTCGCCTCGCCGATGAACGCCACCGGGCAGCGCTCGCGCGCGCAGAGCTCTTCGAAGAACGCCCGCGCATCGCGCTTGAGCGCAAGCACATAGCGCTCCTGCGCTTCGCAGCACCAGATTTCCATCGGGTTCATCGAGAACTCTTCGTTATGGACGAGACGCAGCTGGAACTTGCCGCCCGTCGCCTCCACGAGTTCCGGACACCCGTTCGAAAGACCGCCCGCGCCGATATCGTGGATCGACAGCACCGGGTTCTTCTTGCCCATCGCCGCACAGGCGTTGATCACGCCCTGGCAGCGGCGCTGCATTTCCGCATTGCCGCGCTGCACGCTGTTGAAGTCGAGCGCTTCGTCGTTCGTGCCCGTCATCATGGACGACGCCGCACCGCCGCCGAGGCCGATGCGCATCGCCGGACCGCCGATCTGCACGATGTACGCGCCCTCCGGCACCGGCTTCTTGTCCACCTGGTCGCGCACGATCACGCCCTGGCCGCCCGCCAGCATGATCGGCTTGTGGTAGCCGCGGTAGAGTCCGGCGGCCTCGCCCTCATACGTGCGGAAGAAGCCCGTCAGCTGCGGCCGCCCGAATTCATTGCCGAACGCGGCGCCGCCGAGCGGCCCCTCCGTCATGATCGCCAACGGCGTCGCAAGACGCTTCGGGAACTCCGCATACACGCGCTCCCACGGCTGCGGGAAGCCCGGAATGTGCAGGTCGCTCACCATGAAGCCGCAGATACCGGCATGCGTACGCGAACCGCTGCCCGTGGCCGCCTCGTCGCGGATTTCACCGCCCACGCCCGTCGCGGCGCCCGGGAACGGCGAGATCGCGGTCGGGTGGTTGTGCGTTTCGACCTTCATCAGCTGGTCGAGCTGCACCTTCTTAAAGCCATACGCATGCTCCGCCGAAGGGATGAACATCTCCGTCTCGTAGCCTTCGACCACGGACGAATTGTCCTTGTACGCGACGAGCGTGCCCTTGCCGTTCTTCTTGTGGGTGTTCTTGATCATCCCGAAGAGCGAATTCGGCATTTCCTTGCCGTCGATGATGAACTGCGCGCCGAAGATCTTATGGCGGCAGTGCTCGGAGTTCACCTGGCCGAACATCACGAGTTCCGTGTCGGTCGGGTTGCGTCCGGCGGACTTGAAGCTGTCCGCAAGATACTGCATCTCGGGTTCGCTGATCGCGAGGCCCAGCTCGAGGTTCGCCTCGCGAATGGCCTCCACGCCCTTCGTCAGCACGTCGAACGTGCGCCCGGGCTTCGGCGGCGGACAGTCGAAGAGGTCCTCGAGCGTGTTGTACACGCCCTCGGTCATCTTGTCGTAAAGCGCCGCATACGCCTTCGGCGTCACAGCCGGCGTCACCACGAAACGAATGCCGCGCTCCACGCGGGCGATGCCCTTGAGACCGCAGTTGCGGAAAATGTCGGTGGCCTTGGAACTCCACGGCGAAATCGTGCCCTTGCGCGGCGTCACATAGAAGCCGCCGGGCGGCAAAGCCGCTTCGGCCCCCGTCGCATTCAGCAGCGTCGACGCCTGCTCGAGCGTCGCCGCATCGGGGCCCTCATCCTCGGGCTGCAGGGCATACACCCAGCGAGCCTCGATCTGGGCCTGCGCGAGCGCCGGATCGAGGGCGCCCAAGGCGACACGAAGAGCATCAAGACGGAACTGCGAAAACGCGGCAGCTCCCGAAAGTAGAATCGGTTTCATCATCATTGGAGTCCTATTGGAAAGTAACTCCGCAAATTATACCATAAATTTCCCCTTTTGAAGAGGTACGAAATTGATTTATCGAAGATTCCAAAACGATGGCGATGTGGGTGGAGGGGTTGACAGGGAATAAGAGGGCATGCTAAAATTCCGCCATGAAAAATATCATTCTTGTTGTTGGCGTTCTTTGCGCCGTGGTGGTGGGGGCTCAGAACGCGGCGGCGCCTTGGGCGGTCGACCTGGCGTTGGCACGGGGGAATTTCTGGCGGCAGCGCGCGCCGATCGCCGTTTCGAACCCGCTCGACAAGTCGTGCGCGGGGAGTTTGGCGACCGTTTCGCTCGATGCGCTGGGACTTGCCGGCACGCGCGTCGAGGAATTGCGGCTTGTGGACGAGCGCGGGAAGGAGCTTCTCTACAGCGTGTGGGCGAAGGAACGGGTGACGGCGGGGAAGATTCCCGCAGGCGCGGAATTCACGCTCCCCGTCACGCTGCCGGCTCGCGGAAAGGCCACCTACTGGCTCTATTGGAACAACCCGGCGGCCTGGGGTCTTGCCGATTCCTACCCCGAGAAGGCGCGCACCCCGTCGCAGGCGACGGCGCAGGCGGGCGCGCCGGAGCGTCTGAACGTGCGGTTCGACGGCGAGACGGCGGCGTGGCCTGCAGGTGTGCGGACATGGGACTTCCGCGTGCCGGTTCGGCTTTTGAACCTCACGAAGGACGACCGGGCCAAAACGCTCACCTCGTTCCCGCTGAACGAGGCCCTTCGGGGCGTGCAAGCCGCCGAAATGCGTCTTTTCGACGGATCGACGGAGCTGACGGCGTGTCCGGTGGGGGATCGGATGTTCTTCTCGTGCGCGGTACCGGCGCAAACCGCCAAGACGATCTGGTTCTACGTGAAGGCGGGTGCGAGACGAACGGCGGCGAAGAAGGAAGCGGCGACGAGCACGCTCGGAAGCGTGATTCCGTCCGACCAGGTGCTTGTGCAGAAAACCGACGTCCCCGACCTCGCCGCCTTCGAGCAGCTTTGCGCGGGAACGGTCAACCTCGTGACGAACGGCGGGTTCGAAGAGGACATGGAGGGCTGGCAGCCGCCCGTTGAATCGGCGGCGAACGGCGTTTCCTACGCGGTGATGGAAACGGGAGGATTCTCCGGCAAGCGGTTCGCGAAGATGTCCGTTCCCGCGAAGGCGCCGAGCGCCTGGCGCGGCTGGCATCAGAACATCTCGATCATTCCCGGACGGTGCTACTTCTTCGGCGGCGCGCTGGCGGCCGAGAATCTGGACGAGCCGACCTCCATCTATGTGCATACGATCAACCGCGCGGGCCGAACGACGCAGACGCTGGAGACGAATGGACGGGTGGAGGGAACGACGCCCTGGGCGCCGCACTTCGGTTATGTGACCACGCGGTCGGATGATGTGAAGCTCATTCTGCATCTGACGACGAGAGGCCACGGGACCTTGTCCCACGACGGCATCTTTGTCACCGAGTTCCTGCCCTCCCAGGTCGGCGACCCGGAAGCGCCCCCGGCGACGGGCTCGATGAAGGACCTCGTCGTGCAGGCGGTCGATCCGGTCATCAAGGTGTTCCATGAAACGCCCGTGAAGGACGAACGGACATTCCACGTGTCGCTCGCGCGCAACGAGACGGAACCGTTGCAGCTCGCCATCCGTTCGCCGGAGAAGATCCCCTCGCTCGACGTGGTGGTAACGCCGCCTGCGGCCCTGGGACTCACCGTTGAAACGGGGTGGGTGGACTACGTGCCGGTCGACTACAAGTCGTCCTACTACAGCCTGCGCACGCCGGTCTGGGAATTGAAGCGTCCGCCCCGGGCGCCGAATTGCGACGGCTGGACGGGCTGGTGGCCGGATCCGATTCGTCCGGAGACCACGGGAACGCTCGTGGCGAACAAGACGCAGCCGATTTGGCTCAATGTGAAGACGACGGCCCAGACGCCCCCCGGCGACTACCAAGGCAAGATCGAGTGGAAGGCGGCAGGACGCGTCCTGCGTACGGACACCTTCCGCGTGCGCGTATGGAATTTCACGTTGCCGGCGATCGCCGAGACGCCGGCGGTTTTCGATGTGCGCATGCAGTCGCCGTTGTGGCAGGAGACGTTCAAGGGGATGGATGAAGAGGCGCGGCGGCGGGCGATCTGGAAGTTCTATTCCGAGAAGCGGATCTGTCCGGAAACGATCGGCAACAACATCCGCTTCAAGAAGACGCCCGAGGGACACGTGACGGCCGATTTCACGGCCTACGACGAGGCAGCCAAGATGTATTTCGACGACTACCACTTCCCGGTCTCCTACACGCCGTGGTGCTTCTACTTTTTCGGCTGGGCGCTGCCGCCGTCGGACTTCCTGGGCGAGAAGCCCTATCCGGGCACGTGGCCGTTCAAGGGCGCGGACCGTACGCAGCTGCGTCCGGAGTACAAGCGCGTCGTCCAGGCGGCGATCAAGCTCTACTGGGACCACATGAAGGCGAAAGGATGGGCCAATCGGATCGTGTTCTATGTTTCCGACGAGCCGCATTTCCATCGGAAGGACGTGCGGGACCAGATGAAGGCCCTCTGCGCGATGATCCACGAGGTCGACCCTGCGATCAAGATCTATTCGAGCACGTGGCGGCATTGTCCCGAATGGAACGGCTCGCTCGACGTGTGGGGCGTGGGGCACTACGGGTGCTTCCCCGTCTCGGAAATGAAGGCCCGCGCGGCGGCCGGACAGCATTTGTGGTTCACGACGGACGGCCAGTTCTGCCTCGATACGCCCTACTGCGCGGTCGAGCGTCTCCTGCCGCACTACTGCGTGGCCTTCCAGGCGGAAGCCTACGAGTTCTGGGGTGCGACCTGGCTCACCTACAACCCATGGAAGTTCGGCTGGCATGCGTTCATCCACCAAACCGATACGCCCGGCGACTCCTATTATGTGCGCTATCCGAACGGAGACGGCTACCTCATCTATCCCGGCATCCCCGGGCGCATCCAGGGCCCCTCCTCGTGCGTACGCCTTGAAGCCGCACGCGACGGTGTGGAAGACTTCAGCTACCTGAAGGCGCTCGAACGACTCGCCGCCCAGAACGGCCCCAACGCAGAGGCCGCCAAGGCGCTCCTCGCAAAGTTCCGCGCGCTCGTCTCCATTCCCAACGCAGGCGGCCGCCACTCCACGCAGATCCTTCCCGAGCCGGAAAAGATCAACCTCTACCGCGAAGAAGCCGGCGAGTTGCTCTCGCGCTAAATGCGGATTTAGACCAAACTTATGACGACAACATGGCTGGGCTCCTCCGTCCAGCCAAGTTTGTCGACAACCCCGTCTTTTATGCTCTGCTTAACCTTGAGCGCTTGGGCTCGTGGCACGCGATGTACGAGCAGCTCATTGGCGGACACCCTTTCAGTTGTCATGACGTTGATTTTCGGCAACCAAGCCGGAACTTGTTCCACGACATCGATTCCCTGCTCGGCCATTTGAATGGCATAAGACTCACGAAACCAGACTTTCAAGTCAATCAAATCCATCTTCAGCAAATCCTCTTCGGCGTGTCTTTGCGCGGCAATCAACCGCCCCACGTACTTTTCTGCCGCTTCAGCGATGCCAATTGCGCCTTCAATGCAGCATCAAGTGCGCCACGGTCAACCACCGTCTGTCCACCGGAAACAATCTTCGCGACATACATGTTACAGTCCTCCGCATTTCTCCAATTCTTTTCGAAAGGTATAGGGAACCTCCTTCATGACATCTGACACCCCGCAAAGAAACTTTCTCATTTTCCCGCAACATCCATAATCCTAGGCAAAGGTCGCCAATGGAATGTCACTCAAGAAAATCGTACCCAAAAGTTCTGCATACGATGTATCAGCCGTGGCGGAGCAACTTGTGTTCAAATCACCCGCTCACGGCCCCATCACCCCTCACTTGAACAAATCGTCAAGCGTCACAAACGACTGAACTTTATGGGAATAAGCGTTGTCTTTAACGCCAAACGACGTAACCAGGGTCAAGTGAACCGCCTTGCGCGTTTTAGTTGCAGTCTTGAACTCGACTTTCTTGTTCGCAAGATTCCGGTCATCGCTTTCTGTCAGGGTGTACGGTCCAGCCCAATATTTCATCTCGCAGAGATTGATGATGCCGTCTTTGCGATCCACCAGCAAATCAACTTGGGCGTTCTCATTCCGCCAGGAATGGACATTCGTCAAAACCCCGCTGATCCCCAATGCGGACTTGATTTGCTCGATATGCTGCAGGCAAAGGCGCTCAAAGGCCAACCCCACCCACGTCGTATGCACGCGAGAGTCGAGCATTGACGACCAGTAATGCGGATCGTTGGTCGTGTTCCCTTTCATATACCTGAAATGGAATAATGTAAAATTGTCGATCAGCTGAAAAACCGCCCCTTTACATTTTTTACCGATCTCAGTGAACCGCCGAATGAAACCGCATTGTTCAAGAACCTTGAGATATTTGGAAAGCCAACCATTGTCTGCCACTCCGGAATTCCTGGAAACCTCTTCGCGGGTCATGCCACATTTTCTACCGGCAAGCGCCGTCACGATGGCGATATAGGGCTCTGCATTTTCAAACAGGGACGAATAGAGTTCGTCAAATTCATGTTCAAGCTTCTCGCTCCCCGAAAAGAACAGCTCGTCAATGTTCTGCGCAACGCTTTTCCCCTTTTCAAGGTATCGCCAATACATCGGGATCCCCCCTAGAACCATATAGCATTCCGCCAACTGGTCCTTGGTGTATTCGAGCCCGCGCGATTCCGCGTAGTCGGCACATTCCGCAAGCGAAAAAGGATCCAGGCGAATGCGGTAGGTCACACGGCCATGCAGGCCATCCCGATTATGCACAATCTTATCCAAAACCCACGAGGTTGCCGAACCGCAGACAATGAGAACAATGTCCTTCCGCGCCGACGCCCACCCATTCCAAAAATGTTCCAAAGCCGAGATGAAACTGGAATCCGTCCGTCCCATCCACGGAACCTCGTCAACGAACACCACCTTGCGTTCGTCCGCACTTGACGCGATGACGACTTTCAATTGGTCCAGCGCATCAAACCAACTTCGCAATACGGGACAGTCCTTGTGTCCCTGTTCAACCAGCGACGCCCGAAATCGTTGAAGCTGGATCTCCTTGTTGGCGCTTTTAACCCCTGTGTGCTGAAACGTAAACGAATAATTGAATGTTTCGCGGATCAAAAAGGTCTTACCAACCCGACGTCGGCCATAGACGGCCACAAACTCAGAATATTCGGATTGAAAAGCCTCCAGCAATTGTTGCCGCTCTTTTAGACGCCCAATCATGACCTGCTCCTCTCATGTGGCCAAATCATACCATTTTATCCGACATTCCGTCAAACATATTTTTATAAAACAAAAAACCACAATGCAAGTCAATAATATTACATTTATAAAACTCAGCTATCTTTATCTCAATATTTTAAGCAGATTTCGCCACATTGATCGTTGGCGCGTGGGCGGCGAGCGGGCCACGGACTAAACACGCACGTCGTCCAGATTCCAGCTATCGAGACAGGGACGCACCTTGATCAGCGGGTGGACTCGCCTTCGTCGAGGTCGGTGCGGGTGAAGAAGAGCACGAGATCGTCGCCGCGGGCGGAACGGTCGGTGCCGTCGATGAGGCCCGCCTGGCGTGCGAGGCGCCGGCGGCGTTCACTCCAGCCGGTCGCGCCCCAGTAGTTCGTTGTGTTCGCACCGAAGCACGGTGTTGAAAGGACGCCGTCTGGACCCGCCGAGACGACACGCGCATAGTCGAAGCGAACCGCATCGGGAATGTTCGTCACCCCCGCAAACGCCTGTGGCGGCGGTACTTGCACCACATAGGGGTTTCCCCACGGGTCGAGCAGCGTCGGTTCGCCGACAAACCCGTAGACCGACGCGCGCGTCGCATCCTTGAATTCATCCGGCAGCAAGAGATGCGTCAACGCCGGAAAGAAACCACGCGCCGCGAAGGTGGCGTCATTTTCAAAACGCACGGCATCCGGCGCGGGAAACACGCCTGTTGCGGACGCGAGATACGGTCCGTGCCAACCGCGGTTGCGCGTTTCATCCCACGACGTGAAGAGTTCAGGGCGCGCACGCCCTTCCGCTTGGCACTGGGCCTCGGTTCCTTCGTCCAGACGAAGACCGCGCGTGCGCAGATCGGCGACACGCGGCCCTACCACCTTGTTGCCGAACACGTTCGTCGCGACAAAGAGATTGCCGATGCGCAGATAGACCGGCGAGAAACCAGCGAGTCCCGTCAAATCCCGCACATAGCCGTGCTCCGGCGCAAGGAAAGCATCGCGGATCGTCCGCAGATCGGCCTCGGCCACCGTGACCTTCGCCGTTTCGGCCACCCGCGCGTAACGGTTCACGACAAGCGTCGCCAGCACGGCCAGAATGGACACGACAAGCAACACCTCGATCAGCGTGAAGCCGGCAAGGAATCTGGATCGGACAACTTTCATCATCTCATTAAACGCACGGCGGCGGCATTCGGTTCAGCGCGTCTCACAGGAGCGACCACGCGAAGGACAAGCACCCCGAGCGCCAGCACGGGATGACGCAGACAGAGCGGGAAGTCGCGAATCGCCCGCCGTACGACCGGCACCGCAAGATAGGTTCGCACCTGGCGCAGTCCCATCCGGAACGGCGCGCGACCAGTCAAGACGATGTGCAGCATCTCGAGTACCGAGAAGACGCACGAGGCCGCATAGAGCGGGGTCAGCTGATATCCGGAGGCGGCATCGAGTTCCTGGCGCACGCGCAGGAGTTCAAGCTTGTTTGCGAGTTCACGTCCGTTCCGGCGCAGCCGCGCAATCGCCCCCGTGCGCGCGTGCAGATAGTCATAGAGCGGCTCGTCAACACAGGTCATACGCGTCGCGTACAGCAAATAGGCGCTGTTGAACATCGCGTCCTCATAAAGCGTAATGCGCGGATCGAAACGAACATGGTGCTCTTCGAGAAGCGCCCGCCGATAGACGCACCAGCACACGCCCCCCTGCACACGATGCGCGAACAGCGGTGTGCCGGCATACCAGGCCTTGACCTGCTCAAACGAATAGCCGAAGAGACGCGTGAGATACTGGACGCGAATAGCCTCGTTTGAAACCAGGCGGCAGTTCCCCTTCAACGGCACAAGACGCGATTCGGCCTCATCTTCCAGACGTTCGGCATAGGGGAACACGCAGTAGTCCGCCGCATCCATTTCCATTGCGGAAACGCCCTTCGCGAGCATTTCGGCGCGAATGAGGTCATCGGGATCCGCGAAGAAGATGAATGTCCCGCGCGCAAGGTCCAGCCCCGCGTTGCGGGCGGCGCTCACACCCCGATTGGTCTGCGTCACCACCCGTACGAGAAACGGATGCGTCGCACGCGCGAAATCCGCCAGCAACGCCGACGTTTCGTCCGTAGACCCGTCATCAACGAAAATCACCTCGAAATCGGACAGTGTCTGCGCCTGCACGCACGCGAAAAAACGCGGA
Source organism: Kiritimatiellia bacterium (assembly GCA_045641465.1). GTDB lineage: Bacteria > Verrucomicrobiota > Kiritimatiellia > RFP12 > UBA1067 > RUG572. Next base: position 21,949 of record JAZUGW010000263.1, read on the forward strand.
AGCGTGCGCGCGCTGTTCCAGCAGGGGACGATCAACGACGCTTTCACGCGACGCCCACCCGTGCCTTGAGGAAGGCACGTACCTCTTCCTTGGTTGGATTTCCTGCGGCGAAGCGCATCACCTCGTCCGTTTCAATGCCTTCGGCACGACCCGCGGCGCGACAGATGAAGATACGGGCGTGTCCGGTCGTGCAATAGGCGCTCTTCTCGTTCACGTCAAGCTCTTCAAAGAGCTTCTCGCCCGGACGAATCCCCGTGAACTGGATCGGAATGTCGACATAGGGTCGATAGCCGGCCTGGCGAATCATGTCCTCCGCCAAGTCGATGATCTTCACCGGCTCGCCCATGTCGAGCGTGAAAATAAGCCCACTCCCCTGGGCGGGGTTCGAGGACGCCAGAGTCCCCGTCTGTTCGGTTCCCGAAATCGACGCCGCCTCGAGCACAAGGCCCACCGCCTCTTCCACGCTCATGAAGTAGCGCTTCATCTCGGGATGGGTCACCGTGACGGGTCCCCTCTGCGCAATCTGCTCGCGGAAGAGCGGCACGACGCTGCCGCTTGATCCAAGCACATTGCCAAAGCGCACACACGAGAACAGCGTGGCACCGCCGTTCAATTCCAAAAGCAGAACCTCGGCCAGGCGCTTCGTCATGCCCATCACGCTGATGGGGTTCACCGCCTTGTCCGTTGAAATCATCACAAAGCGCTTGACGCCCGCCTCCCGCGCCCACTCGCCGAGACGGCGCGTGGCAACGGTGTTGTTTCGCAGGCCTTCCAGCGGATTCTTCTCCACCATCGGCACGTGCTTGTAGGCAGCCGCATGCAACACGATCTGCGGCTTCCAGCGCGCGAACACCGCCTTCATCCGATCCTCGTCACGGATGTCGACCATCGCAGGAATGCAGTCGGCGCTCACGCCCGCCCCGCGCATCTCGCGATCGATCTCGTAGAGCGCATTCTCGCTCCGCTCAAGCATAATCACACGCTTGGCGCCGCTGCAGGCGACCTGGCGCACGATTTCACTGCCGATCGTTCCGCCTGCACCGGTCACGAGAACCGTCTTGTCGCGCAAAAGATCCAACACGCCCGCACCGCCCACGACCTTCTCGTGACGGCGCAGCAATTTCTTCTCGTCCTGCCGGGCCTGGGAATAGAAACGCCACAGGAAGCGCGCCCCCACCACAACGCAGAAGGCGAACACGGTTGAAATCAACGTCACCGAATACGGCGGACGCACATGCGCCAAGGTGAATTCGGGCAGATACCAACGCAAGCCCGCCAGCACCACGGCACTCAGCACAAAGGCTAGAGCATAACGCGGCAGGGCCAGCGTACCTGTCCGTCGCCAAGGAAGTTTATAGCAGCCCGTCACCACCAACGAAACGATCTGCACCAGCCAGACCGTTCCAAAACTCAAGGCCGTTGCACGCCAGCCCCAAAGCGGTTCACGGAAATCGAACCGCAGAATCACCGCCGCCAGATACGCCATCCCCAACAAGCCCGTATCGATCAGCAGGCCCATGGCACGCGTGGCGACAAACAGCGCCCATTGTGTTCCGTGACGGTTCATCGAGAGACAAAAAATCCTTACCGAAGGGGTTCGGGGGAACCGGGGTTCCCCCACCTTTCCATTCGATAAGGATTGTTTCAGCTTCAGCTTACTTCTTGAAGCTTTCCTCGACGGCCACGGCCACCGCGACGGTCGCACCGACCATCGGGTTGTTGCCCATGCCGATGAGGCCCATCATCTCGACGTGCGCCGGCACCGAGCTGGAACCCGCGAACTGCGCGTCGGAGTGCATACGACCCATCGTATCGGTCATACCGTAGCTGGACGGACCCGCCGCCATGTTGTCCGGGTGAAGCGTACGGCCCGTACCACCGCCCGAAGCGACGGAGAAGTACTTGCGGCCGTTTTCCCAGCACCACTTCTTGTAGGTGCCAGCCACCGGATGCTGGAAGCGCGTCGGGTTCGTGGAGTTGCCCGTGATGGACACACCCACGTTCTCCATGCGCATGATCGCCACGCCTTCCGGCACGTTGTCGGCGCCATAGCAGCGGACATTCGCGCGCGGACCCTTCGAGAAGGCCTTCTTCGAGACGACCTTCACCTCTTCCTTCGCGTAGTCGAACGCCGTCTTCACATAGGTGAAGCCGTTGATACGCGAAATGATGTAGGCCGCATCCTTGCCGAGGCCGTTCAGGATGACCTGAAGCTCGGTCTTGCGCACCTTGTTCGCGTTGAGCGCGATCTTGATCGCACCTTCGGCCGCCGCAAACGACTCGTGGCCCGCGAGGAACGCGAAGCACTTCGTCTCGTCGTCCAGGAGCATCGCGCCGAGGTTGCCGTGACCGAGACCGACCTTGCGGTTCTCCGCGACGGAACCCGGAATGCAGAACGACTGCAGGCCGACGCCGATTTCAGCCGCGGCGTCCTTCGCCTTCTTGCAGCCCTTCTTGATGGCCATCGCCGCGCCGACCGTGTAGGCCCACTTGGCGTTTTCAAAGCAGATCGGCTGCGTCTCTTCGACGATCTTGTACGGATCGATGCCCGCCTTGTCGCAGATCTCCTTGCACTCGAGGATCGACTTGATGCCGTAGGGCTTGAGGGCGGCGAGAATCTTCGCCTCACGACGCTCAAAACCTTCGAACAGCTTCTCCGCGGCGGCGGCCTTCTTCGGGGCAGCCTTCTTCGCGCAGCACTTCTTAGCACATGCCATTTTAAGTTCCTCCCTTATTCCTTGCGCGGATCGATGTACTTCGCGGCGCCTTCGAACTGGCCGTAGTGGCCCTTGGCCTTCTCCCACGCCGTGTTCGGATCGTCGCCCTTCTTGATGAAGTCGGTCATCTTGCCGAGCGAGACGAACTCGTAACCGATCACTTCGCCGTCCTTGTTGAGGGCCATCTGCGTGCAGTAGCCTTCCGTCATTTCGAGGTAGCGCGGGCCTTTCGCCTTCGTCGCGTACATCGTACCGACCATCGAACGCAGACCCTTGCCGAGGTCCTCGAGGCCGGCGCCGACCACGAGACCGCCCTCGGAGAACGCGCTCTGCGTGCGGCCGTAGACGATCTGGAGGAAGAGTTCGCGCATCGCCGTGTTGATGGCGTCGCACACGAGGTCCGTGTTGAGCGCCTCGAGCAGCGTCTTGCCGACGAGGATTTCCGACGCCATGGCGGCGGAGTGCGTCATGCCCGAGCAGCCGATCGTTTCAACGAGCGCTTCCTCGATGATGCCGTTCTTGACATTGAGGGACAGCTTGCACGCGCCCTGCTGCGGCGCGCACCAGCCCACGCCGTGCGTGTAGCCGGAGATGTCCTTGATTTCCTTCGCCTGAACCCACTTGCCTTCCTCCGGAATCGGAGCAGGACCGTGGTTGCACCCCTTGGCCA
>JAZUGW010000264.1:0-20844 GCA_045641465.1 Kiritimatiellia bacterium
CGCGTATTCAGCATAAACGCATCAAGGCGGCGCACACCCTCGGCGAACGCCTCCTTCTGGTTGCAGGCCTCGCCAAGCAGAATGAGGTTCACGGCATTCATCAGGGCGATGTTTGTGTAGGCATCGCGCACACGGTGGTTCAGGCAGCCGCGAATCGACCAGTCGATCAGCGTCTTGAACTTCGCACGCTGGGACGGCGTGAGGACATCCAGATGGTCGCGGGCTATCAGCGATCCCGCTTCCATGCAGAAATCGACGGCATTGTAGTCCATGACAAAACCGTCACGCCAAGTCCAGCGGAAGTTGCCGCAGCCGCGGCTCGTCTCGTCGCGGTCCTGCATTTCTGCCGCCACATCGAAAAGCAGATCCAGCTTTTCGAGATGGCGTCTGGCCCGGCAAAAATGGAGCGCCGTCTGAAACAGGCGAATCGAACCGAGATTCCGGTCATGCGTCTCGGCATTCCTCACCGTACCGCGAAAGGCCCCTTCCGCGAGCTGCACATAGTCGACCTTCGCTTCGCCGCCCCACAACGCCAGCGCACTCGCCAACGCCACTAGACTGAGTCCAATCTTTTTCATTTTCAATCTTCCTTCGTGACGCCAAGGCGCAAGAGCGGCAGCACCTGCTCCGCACGGCGGTCAAGGGCGAACACGGTGAACCCGTGCGTACCAAGATCGCGTGCCGCCTGAATCTGCTTCGCGAGACGTTCTGCATCGCGGCTGTCGTTCGGCCAGCACGAAAGACCGATGCCGGGATAGAGCGGCACCTTCCCCACGGCTGGGAGCTGCGACTTGACGGCGCCGCGGAAAAGCGGCGTCGAATTGACATAGTCCATATTACACGCGAAGTCGAGATACCCCGCCTGGCACCAGGACGCCCAGTCCTGCGCGATCGTATGCGGATCGGACTGCGGATTCCGGAACAATGCCGCCGAAATCTTCACCCCCGGCGCCTCCTTGCGCACACGCACGGCGACATTCGACACCACGTACGTAATGTTCGCCACGCGGAAAGCCCTCCAGGCATCGCGCAGCTTTTTCTCGTCCTTCACATCCGCCGGCCAATTCTCGACCTTCGCCCCGAGCTGTGCTTCGAAACGCGCACGGCAACCGGCGCAATAGCAGTAGTCCTCGCTCGGATAGCGGATGTAGTCGAAGTGAATCCCGTCCGGGCCCTTCTTCGCCAACTCGACCATCGACTCGATTTCCAATTTCTGGTTCTCGGGATGGGACGGACAAAGCCAGCGCTCCTTTTCGACGCCCTTTGCATCATACTGGGTGCGTCCCGCCTCATGCATCTTTTTAACATATTCCGCCGAAGTGTATCGGCCCATATTCCAGCACACTTTCCAGACGTGCATTTCCACACCGTACTTACGACAGGCCGCCTTGCATTGTTCGAAGGCATCGCCCTTCGTCGCAACCGACGCGGCCTGGGGCAAAACCGAAGACGCATAGAATGCGATACCGCCCCAACACAGATTGGGGATGAGCATATTGAAACCGTTTTCCTTGATCAACTTGACGGAGGAATCCCAATCGTGCCCACCGCCCAGTCCATAGGCCGTATGGCACCAGATCGCCCGGCGTTCGCCCGCCTTCGACGGACGATCCGCCATCCAGGCCTTAACCTGCGCGGCGCGCGCCTTCTCTTCCTCCACAAGCTTCGCCAGGCGCGTACCCAATGACGGCGAAAGGTCGCTCACGATGGCGCGCATCAGCGCAGAACTGGCGGCATCCATCCCGCCCAGCCACACATGGCTCATGAAGAGTCCGCGCGAGGTTCGAACAAGCGCCGGCAAGCCGAGGGACTTGTTTCCCGCCGTCGCCCATTCGGCCACGACATCAACTCCCGGCTGGCGCTGCGGCACTCGCGTCATCCACGAGGCCTGCGGCGCAAAGTCCGGCTGGCCCTTGAGCGCCTTGTCCGTCTTGAGGAAACCGGTAATCGCCGCGCCGCTATCCTTCTGGGGATACATCCGCTTCTCGAACTTAACCCCCAGCAGATCCGTCACTGCCTGCGCCTGCGAGTAGCCCGCGAGGAATCGTCCCCCCCGCGCCACATAGTCCGCCAACAGCACAACCTTTTCCGGCGGGAACGACGGATTGTACGGCAAAACTACCACCGACACATCACGGAACACATCGGCGGTCAGTTCGGTGTCGCCGACAACACGTGTCACGATGCCAAGCGAACGGAGCGAACCGGCCATGCGGTCGGCGAAGTACAGATAGTCCTTGCTCTTGTTCTTCTCCGTGAGGGAAGCCGAATAGACGACCAGCGCCTCGGGCTTGCCGCCCCCGAGATAGGCGACATTCGCAATCGCACAACGAAACTTCTTCGTACCGGCCCGCCAGCCGGAAATGCGGATCTTTTTGATTTGGTCCCACCCGCCGGCCTTCCCTTCCGACTGAACTTGCGAACGCCAGACGCGCACGCGCTGCCACTGACCGCTGTCCTCGGCTTCGAACGAGCCGTGATACCAGCCGTCTCCGCTTTTGAAATAGCAGCTGAAATTCGAGAACTGGTCGAGATCGTCGCAGTAGAAGTCGAATTGGATCCCTTCATACTCCACGAGATTGCAGGGCAGGGAGAGGTCCCAATTCGCACGCGCCGCCGGCTTCGCGCCCGAAAAGTCGACGGGCAGCTCGACCACGCCCGGCTGGAGGAATTTGACGGGGGTGATTTTTTCATCCCCGCGGAAAACGGTCTTCACCGCGATCGCATTCGTCAACGCCGTCCAGCCCTCCAACAGCTTCACCTCGCCGGCAGCCGGCGCGTGCGGAATCGGCGCGACATTTTCCTTCGTCCCGCACCCCGACAGTACGAGACCGAACAACAGACAAAAAATTGTTTTCTTCATGCCCCTATTCTACCACAAACCCGAAACCGAGTAAAGGCAACGATAACAATCCGAACAATCCGAACAATCGAACAACCCGAACAATCGAACAATCTGAACAATCGAACAATCCGAACAATCGAACAATCTGAACAATCGAACAATCCGAACAAGCGGATTCTTACGCCAAGCGAAGCGACATGGCGCGTTCGGGGCAGGTGAACGGGTTTGCGTGCTTGGTACAGTTGATGCAGCCCGAATAGAGTTTGTGCATGATGTGCGTCTTCGGCGTCTCGTGGAAGCCGAGCGACTCGAAGAAGGCCGGCGTGAGCGTCAGGACGAGGATTTCACAGGGATTGAACGGACGCACCTTCTCGATGACGCCGTTGACGAGCAGACGCCCGATCCCGCGGCGACGATACGGAAAACGCACCGCCACGCTCTGCACTTCCACCGTCGCCTTGAGCGGATCGCCGATTTCCGGCCAAATCTGGTAGGCCGCGCAACCGACCATTTCCCCGTCGCATTCCGCAACGAGGAAACGGTCGATATGCTCGACAATGTTGCCCATCGGCCGCGGCACGAGTTCGTCGCGGTGCAGATGGATGAGCGCGTGGATTTTCTCGGCGTCGTGGAGCGTCGCCGCGCGCAAGGTAGGCATCGACGTCTCCATTAGGTGTAGCGCAAGACCTCGTCCACCGTCGTATAGCCGTCGAGAATCGCGCGCACGCCGTCTTCACGCATCGTACGCATGCCGAGTTCACGGGCCTTTTCACGGATGATCAGCGTCGGAGAACGCGCGTTGATGAGCTCGCGAATCGGGTTCGACACGCGGAGGTACTCGAAAATCGCCTTACGACCCTTGTAGCCCGTACCGTTGCAGGTCTTGCAGCCCTTGCCGAAGTAGAACGGACGTCCACCGATCTGGTCGCGCTGCAGGTTGATGCGGTCGAGTGTTTCGTCGTCCGGCTCGTACGGCTGCTTGCACTCCTTGCAGCAGGTACGCAACAGACGCTGACCGAGCACCGCTTCAAGCGTGGAGGCCACCATGTACGGAGCGACGTTCATATCGACGAAACGCATCACGGCGCCGGCGGCGTAGTTCCTGTGCAAGGTCGAGAACACCAAGTGGCCTGTCAATGCAGCCTGAATGGCGATTTCAGCCGTTTCCAAGTCACGAATTTCGCCGACCATGATGATGTCGGGGTCTTGACGCAGGAAGGCGCGCAGCACCTTCGCGAACGTGTTGCCCACTTCATGGTTGATCGGCACCTGCACGATGCCTTCCATGTCGTATTCGACAGGTTCCTCGGCCGTCAGCAGCTTCGAATCGACCGTGTTGATACGACGCAGCACCGAATAGAGCGTCGTCGTCTTACCGGAACCCGTCGGGCCCGTCACGACGATGATGCCGTTCGGCTTTTCGATGTCCATCGTGATCTCTTCGTACACGTCTTCCGGCAGACCGACGTTTTCAAGGTCGAGCGACGTCGCGCTCTGGTCGAGAATACGCATAACCACCGACTCGCCGTGGGAGGTCGGCAGGCAGCTCACACGAAGGTCGACGGGGCGGCCCGCCACATTGATCGCGATACGTCCGTCCTGCGGGATGCGACGTTCGGCGATGTTGAGGTTCGCCATGATCTTCACACGCGAAATGATGGCCGGCGCCATCGAGACATCCGGGGCCTTCACTTCGTACAGAGCGCCGTCCACGCGGTAGCGGATCTTGAAGTCGTGCTCGAACGGCTCGATATGAATATCGGCCGCGCGGTCGACGACGCCTTGGTACAAGATCATGTTCACGAACTTGACGACGGCGTTGTTGTTCGCGGCACCTTCAAGCGCCGCCACGTCATTCGGGTCGCTCTTCAGCGACTCGTCGCCGCCCATGTCCTCGCCGAGGTTCTTGAGCACGTCGGCCACGGAATCGCTTGCGTCGCCGTAGTGCTGGGAGATACGGTCGGCCAGGTCCTTTTCGCGCGCCATGACGAAGCGCACTTCCTTCGAGAGGGAGAACGCCACTTCGTCGGACACGCGCGGGTCGACAAGGTTCGATGTCGCAAGCGTCACGGACGTGTCATCCGCGCCCACGCACAGCACGCTGTACATGCGCGCGATCGAGGCGGGAATCGCGTTGACCGTATCGTCGCCGAGTTCCATCGACGCAAGGTCGACAACCTCGCAGCCCTGGTAGGCGGCCATCATGCTCAGCAGGGAATCCTCGTCGAGGTAGTTCCCGTTGACGATGATTTCGCGCGACGTCTTGCCGGCGTTGTTCGCCTGTTCATCGCGGACCGACTGCACACCGGCTTCGTCAAGAACGCCGTTGCGAACCAGCAGGTCAAGAAGCGGATCGAATTGTTCGGCCATTACTGCTGCCCCATTTCTTCCTTAAGCTTGGCGACGACGGTATCCGGGTCCTGCGACTTCGTGATGAGTTCGTCGTACGAGATGAGTCCGTTGCGGTAGTGTCCCATCAAGCACGAGTCGAGCGTGACCATGCCGAACTTCGCACCGGTCTGGATGTCCGAGCGGATCTGGAATGTCTTGTTGTCGCGGATACGGCTGCGGATGGACGGCGTCGCAAGCATGATTTCGAATGCGGCGATACGGCCGTGAACCTGACCGTCCGGACCGAGCCGCGGCAGCAGGATCTGCGAGATAACGGCCTGCAGACCCACGGAGAGCTGCGTACGCACCTGTTCCTGCTGGTCGGTCGGGAACGCGTCCACGATACGGTCGATCGTTTCCGCCGCACCGGTCGTGTGCAAGGTGCCGAACACCAAGTGGCCCGTTTCAGCGGCGGTGATGGCCGCGCCGATCGTTTCGAGGTCACGCATTTCACCGACGAGGATGACGTCAGGGTCCTGACGCAAGGCGCGGCGAATGGCTTCCGCGAAGCTCGGCACATCGGCGCCGACTTCACGCTGCGTCACGAGCGACTTCTTCGACGTGTGGTAGAATTCGATCGGGTCTTCGATCGTGATGATGTGCACGCCGCGTTCCTGGTTGATGACGTCGATCATCGAGGCCAGCGTCGTCGACTTACCAGAACCCGTCGGGCCCGTCACGAGGATGAGTCCACGCGGCTTGAAGAGGAGTTCCTTGATCGTATCCGGAAGACCGATCTTCTCGAGCGTGAGAAGGCCCGAAGGAATCATACGCAGCACGCAACCCCAGCGTTTACGTTCTTTGAACACCGACACACGGAAACGCGTACCGTCCTCATGCGCCACGGCGAAGTCCGCGCCACCCTTGCGCTCGACTTCTTCGATCTGCTGCTGGGACATGATCTCGGTGCAGAGTTTGTAGGTGTCCTCTTCCGTAAACGCTTCGTCGGCAATTGCCACGAGTTCACCGTGTACACGAAGTTCCGGCGGCATGAAGGCGCGCACGTGAAGGTCGGACGCGCCTTCATCGATCGTCGCCTGCAACAAGTCATGCATCGTAATTTCAGTAGCCATTCTCTTTGCTCCTTGGAATTGATCGGTCACGAAGAAACTTCATTCCCATCCTCGTCTGACCCAATCTTTCACTCTTTCAACTTTAAATTCTTTTACTTTAGTCGGCATCGCCCATCGTGGCCTGCAGAACCTCCTTGAGGGAGGTCATGCCGGAGGCGACCTTCAGCATGCCGTCCTCGCGCAGCGTACGCATGCCCATTTCACGGGCGCGCTGACGCAACACGGTCGACGGTGCGTGGTCGAAGATGAGACGCTGGATCGTATCATCCACTTCGAAAATCTCGAAGATGCCCTTACGGCCCTTGTAGCCGTTGTTGCACTTCGCGCACCCCTTGCCCACGTACATGTGCTCCGGCATCGTCTTTGCGATCGAGCCGAGCATCTTGAGGTCGCGTTCCGTAGGAATGTATTCTTCCTTGCAGTTCACGCAGATGGCGCGCACGAGACGCTGCGCAAGGCACGCACGCACGGCGGAGGCCACGAGGAACGGCTTGACGCCCATATCCGTCAAACGGGTAATGGCCGACGGCGCGTCGTTCGTGTGCAAGGTCGAGAACACCAAGTGACCCGTCAACGCCGCTTCCATGGCGATATCGGCCGTTTCCGAGTCACGGATTTCGCCGATCATCACGATGTTCGGGGCCTGACGCAGAATCGAGCGCAACGCAGCCGAGAAGTCAAGGCCGACGTCGCGGTTCACCTGCACCTGGTTGATACCCGACATCTGGTATTCGACAGGGTCTTCGACCGTGATGATCTTGCGGTCCGGAAGGTTGATCTGCCCCAGCGCGGCGTACAGGGTCGTGGACTTGCCCGAACCCGTCGGACCCGTCACGAGTACCACGCCGTCGGAAAGGTGAATGAAGCGTTCGAACTTGTTCTGGTCGTCCGAAAGGAAGCCGAGCTGCGGCAGACCGAGCGACAGGTTCGACTTATCGAGAATACGCATGACGATCGATTCGCCGTGGTTCGTCGGCACGGTCGACACACGAAGGTCGAGATCGCGCCCGCCCACATTGACCTGAATACGGCCGTCCTGCGGGATACGCTTTTCAGAGATCTTGATCTTCGACATGATCTTGATACGCGACAGGATGGCACCCTGCAGACGCTTCGGCGGCGAGTCCATCTTCCGCAACGCACCATCGATACGGTAGCGCACGCGGAATTCCTTCTCCATCGGTTCAAGGTGAATATCGGACGCCTTCATCTTGATGGCGTTCGACAGCAAAAGCGAGCAAAGGCGGATCACCGGCGCGTCGTCACCGTCGGCCGATTCGTCGCCGCCATAGCCGTCGTCGTTACGCGTGGTAATCTCTTCGGCGCCGGTCGGATAGAGCTTGTCCATCACCGCCTTCACTTCCTCGGAAGGCGCGAGCACCGCTTGCACATCGCGTCCGTGCAGCACGTAGCGCAGCGAATCGACCGCGTCGTAACCCATCGGATCCGACAGCACCACCGTGACGGACTCATCGTCGGCCATCACAGGCGCCACGCCGTACTTGCGCGCGACTTCGGCGTCGATCTGCTTGCCCACTTCGGGATCGATTCCCGAAGGATCAATGCTCACATACTTGAGGCCGAACGTATCCGCGATCGTGCCCAGCACGTCGTTTTCCGTCACCGCACCCGAGGCGAGCAGCACGTCAAGCGTGGTCTCGTTTCCCTCGCGCATTGCCTGCGATGCGGCCTCGAGCTGTTCAGCCGTCACGAAGCCCTTCTCACGAAGAAGCGTCAACACATATTCGTCATTTGAGGTCATAGTCCTCTACCCTTTGAACCGGACATTGTTTAAATCGGACAAAGCCAACCAAGCGTTCCGATTTAGCGCGTCGTCCAATACGGAGCATTCGCCGGCGCCGCGAGATAGCCCGCGCACGTATCGCAGCACTTGCAGAGGATCATCTGGAAGCCCGCCATTTCCTGCACCGTCAGCAGTTCGTCGCACTTGCCCGGCAGCACCGTCACGCCCATTTCCTCGAGCATCTGTTTCGCCTTGCGATAGCAGATGAGCATTTCCATCGTCGTGGTGGAACCCGAGCCGTTGATCAGGAGAAGCGCCTTGTCGCCCTTCTCGACCTTCGTCGCCTTCACGAGCGAGGGCAGCATCTTCGCCACCGTCTCGTCGGCCGTCGCCATCTTCGAGATGCCGCCGCCGCCTTCACCGTGCTGGCCCATGCCGATTTCCATCTCGTCGTCCGCCAGGGCGCCGATCTCGCCGCCGTTCTGCGGATGCGTGGCCACCTTGAGCGCCACGGACAGCGTCGCAATGCCCTCGTTGAACTTGTTCGCGAGCTCGACGATTTCATCGAGGCTCTTGCCCGCTTCCGCGGCAGCGCCCACGACCTTGATGAACGGAATCACGCCGCCCAGGCCGCGCTTGTCTTCGATCGGCGCATCCGGACCCTGCGCGATGTCGTCGTGGATCACGATCTCGACGACCTTGAGACCGGCCTTCTGAGCCTTGCGCATGGCCTTCGAACCGCTCATGCGGTCGCCGTTGTGATTGAGCGTGATCAGAAGCGTACCTGCATCGCGCTTGACATAGTCGAGCGCTTCAAACACCTTCTCGCCGCCCGGCGCGGCGAAGATGTCGCCCGCCACGCACGCATCGAGCATGCCTTCACCCACGAAACCGTGCATCGCCGGTTCATGGCCCGAACCGCCGAACGCCACGAGCGCCACCTTGTCGGCCGCCTTCGGCGTCTTACGCACGACGATCTTCTCGTTGTAAAGCGAGATGATGTCGGAATAGCACCCGACGAGACCCTCAAGAAGTTCCTTCGTGAGGTTCGCGGGATCGTTCATAAATTTCTTCATCGGCATAGTTTGTACCTTTCTCTCTTTTGTTAAACTTTGATTCGATTAGTCCTGATAGAACTCGACCACGGGACCATCCTTGATCGACACGAAGGCGATCGCCGTCGTACCGCCAAGCACGAGCTTCGGCAGAAGCACGGCGGCACCGGACGCAACGACCTCGTCGACCGCGGCCTGCACATCGGCGACCTTGTACGCGACATGCGTCTCAACGACCATGCGGTACGCCGCCGGCGTGTCCTTTTCCCAATAGAGATACTCGATATCGTAGTCCTTGTTGTAGCCGATCCACACCTTGAGCGAATCCATGTAGTTCATCCCGTCCATCTTCGCAGGAACCGGGATACCCGTGTGCATGTACGTCTTCTGCATCTTTTCTCTCCTTGTCTTGGAATGCGAACGCGTCCGGCCAGTGGGGACAGACGCATTCAGTTGAGGTTAACCGTTCTTCTTTTCAAATTCCTTCATGAAATCCACCAGGCAGTCAACGCCGGCCATCGGGAAGGCGTTGTAGATGGACGCGCGAATGCCGCCCACGCTGCGGTGGCCCTTCAGCGAGCTCATGCCGGCGGCCTTCGCCTCGGCGATGAACTTCGCCTCGAGCTCCTCCGTCGGCAAGCGCCACGTCACGTTCATATTCGAACGGAACTCCTTCAGCGCCGTACCGCGGTAGAAGCCAGAAGCGTCGATCACGTCGTAGATCTTCTGCGCCTTCTCGGCATTCAGCTTGAAGAGGTTCTCCTTGCCCATCTTCTTGACCCACTTCATGGTCTCGCCGAAGATGTAGATGCCCCAGGTCGGCGGCGTGTTGTAGAGCGACTGGTTGTCGACGAACGTCCGATACTGCAGCATCGTCGGAATCGTCTTCGAACCCCTCTCGGCGAAGTCCTTGCGAATGGCCACCACCGCCATACCCGAAGGTCCGAGATTCTTCTGGGCACCCGCATAGAACATCACGAACTGGTTGTAGTCGCGCTCGCAGGAAAGGATGTCCGACGACATGTCGCAGATCAACGGCGAACCCGTCTGCGGGAACTCCTTGAGCTCGGCGCCGGAAATCGTCTCGTTCGAGCAGATGTGGCTGTAGACCGCACCCGGCGTCCACTTCCACTCGTCCGCCTTCGGCATGCGCGTGGGAATGTCCTTCTGGCAGTTGGCCGCCACATTCACCGAGCCGAGCGCCTGCGCTTCCTTGAGCGCCTTGTTCGACCACGTACCCTGGTTCGCATAGTCCGCGACCTGCCCCGCGCCGAGGAAGTTCATCGGAATCATTGCAAACTGCAACGAGGCGCCGCCCTGGATGAAGCAGACCTCCCACTCGTCGCCGAGACCGCACAGTTCCTTGAACGTGGCGATCGCCTCTTGATGGATGGCATCGTAGTCCTTACCGCGATGGCTCATCTCCATCACGGACATTCCCGTGCCCTTGTAGTCGACAAGACCCTGCTGGGCGTCCTGCAGAACTTCAAGCGGCAACACGGCCGGACCGGCCGCAAAGTTATAGATACGAGACATTTGCTAGACTCCTTGCGTTTGGAACACAGGTGATATTGTAACCCTCGGACGCAGTTTTGGCAACTCAATTTGTCGTCCGACGTTAAAGAGCGTACCGATTGCAAAAAGGGCGGAGATGATGTGCGAACCTCCGTAGCTGATGAACGGCAGCGCAATGCCCTTTGTGGGCAGACACTTCGTCACCACGCCCAGATTGAAAAACGCCGGGAAAACGATCAGGAACGTCATGCCGTAGGCAATCAGACGCCCCAGACGGTCCGGCGAGCGCGCGGCGATGATCAACCCACAGGCGAAAATCGTCAGGTAGAGCGCAACCAAGGCCAGCGAAAAGATCAATCCCCATTCTTCTGCGCCGATGGCAAAAATGAAATCCGTATGCGCCTCGGGCAAATAGGCCAGCTTCTGCGTCGACTGGTTGAATCCCACGCCCGTGATGCCGCCGTTCTGAATGGCGATAAGCGCATTCTGAGCCTGGTACTCGGCCGCCTTCTCCTTGTCGGACAGCACCACCATGGTTCCATCCGACATCGCCTGGCCGAACCACCCCTTCACCCAAGAGAGGATACGGTTCATGCGATTCTGGTTATGGTACAGCAAAACGCCCACGCCCATCAGGCCTGCACCGCCGAGCGCACACATGTGCGAGAATTTCATGCCGGAAATCAGCAGCAGAACGGCAGCTGCTCCGCCCATGACCATGGCAGCCCCGAAGTCCGGCTCGCCCAAAGCAAGCCCCATCAGCACCGCCACGATCAAAACCGCTCGGCAAGCCCCCGTCCAGAATTTGGACACACGCCAGCCCGCCCGATCCAGGAACACGGACATGGCGATGACCACCGCCAATTTGCCGAGCTCGCTCGGCTGCAAACGAACCGGCCCCAACGGGATCCAACGGCGCGACCCTTTCACATTTGGAAAGAGGAAAACCGCCGCCATCAACCCGACAACGCCGAGATAGAAAAGAACCGTCAGCCACGGAAACTCACGCCATTTGTGATAATCGAAACGCGCGGCTGCAAACAGAGCCACAAGGCCAATCAGCAGGAAGCCGCACTGACGAGTCAGGAAATGGTAGGAGTCGTGATAAATGTCCAATCCGCTCACGCCGCCGGCAGATGCGAGGACGAGGACCCCCATCGCCAGCAAAGCGAGAACGGAAACTCCCAAGAACCAAAGAACGCGATACACGTTTTATCCTCTGTTCTGGGCAAGCGGAATTAGTCCGCCGAGGGCTTCGCGCCCGCCGGAATCTTGAGCACCTGACCCGGCTTCAGACCTTCACCGGCCTTGATGCCGTTGAGGTCCATGAGCTGGCTCGGGCTGACACCGAAGTTGATGGAGACGGAGACGAGATCGTCGCCTTCCTTCACCGTGTAGGTCAAACCCGCCGCCGCAGGCGCTTCGGCCTTCGGCTCGGCAACAGGAGCCGGGTCGGTCTTCGGCTCGGCAACCGGAGCCGGGTCGGTCTTCTGCTCGACCACCGGAGCCGGGGTCTCTTCAACCTTCTTCTCGGGAGCCGGAGCCGCCGCATCGACCTTCACCGCTTCAGCAGGCTGCTTCGTCTCAACCGCCGGAACCGCCTCGGTCTTCTTCGCCTCGGTCTTCGCCGGTTCGGCCTTCTTCTCAACCACAGGGGCCGTCTTCTGCGCAGCGACCGTCTTCGGCGCCTCGGCCGCAGTCTTCGTCTCCTTCACGACCTTCTCGGCCGGCACGAGGAGCTTCTGACCGATGCGGACATTGTCCTTCACAAGCTTGTTGAGCTCCTTGAGCGCACGGATCGAGATGCCGCTCTCGCACGCGATCTTGCCCAGCGAATCACCGCTCTTGACCGTGTACTCCTTCGTCGCGCCGACATACGGCTTGAACGCAGGCTTCGTCTTCACCGGCGCAACCGTGCTCGCCGCCGTCGGAGCCGCAGGCGCCGCCGCCAACATCGTCGACTTCGGCGGCGTCGTCTTCGTCACCGCCATCGGAGCGACCGTCGGAGCCGCCGCCACCGCCGTCGCGCTCGGACCCGTCACGCCCGGAATCGTGATCTTCTGGCCGATGCGAATGCGATCGGGATTCAACCCCGGGTTGGCCTTGACAATCGCCGACAGGCGCACATTGTACTTGCGGCTAAGCGCGAAAAGCTGATCGCCCGGCTTGACCGTGTACACAAAACCCGCTCCCGCCGCAGCCGAACCCGCCGCCACAGCCGGAGTCGTCGTCGCCTGCGGGCCCTTCGGCGCCACCGCCGGCTTCGGACCGGCCTTCGGAAGCGCGGGAACCGTCCGCACATTGGACTTCGGCGGCGGAAGCTTCGCCACCGGCGTCGGAGCCTGCCCCTGCTCAATCACAATGCCCGAAGGCTGCGTGCTCGTCGCAACCGGCGTCGCCGTCGCGCTCGGGCCTGTCCCCGCCTCCGAGGTTGACGTCGCGACCGGTGCCTCCACCGTGGCCGTTTCCGTCGGCGTCGCCGCCGGTACCGCCGTCTCAACCGGAGCGGCCGCGACGACCGTCGTGTTGGAGGGCAACGGTTCCGTTCCCGCCTTGTGTGCCTTGCAGCCCTGCATCATCATGCAGGCCACCGCCATGTTCATACCCAGAACCCATCCGAGCTTCTGCGCCTTCATTTTTCTTCTTCCTCGTTTTTTTATTCGGTTCCACTCCGACGCTTTCACGCTCCCGCACGAACGAGAGTCGCAAACACGTCGCCGCGTTCACCATAGCTTTTAAATTGATCGAAACTCGCAGCCCCCGGCGAGAGGAGAACCGACTCGCCTGAAACTGCATCGCGCCGAGCCGACTCGACCGCCCGGTCAAGCGTCTCGCAGACCTCGCACGGCACGGTTTCCCGCCACGCGTCCAAGAGCTGATTTGCGCAACACCCTATAAGATACACTTTTTTGACCCCAAAACGCAAGCGCGGAATCACAGAAAGTGGATTATCCCCCTTCGGAAGCCCTCCTGCGATGAGTCGAACGGGGTCCGCACACATCGCCACGCCCGCGGCAAGCGCCGCGAGCGAGGTCGCCTTCGAGTCGTCAATCCAGGTGACACCGCCCTGCACCGCGATTCGCTGGAAGCGATGCGGCAAGGGTTCAAAGTCCGTAAACGCCGCGCGGATCGACGCGTCGTCGAGTCCCGCCGCCCGCAAAAGAGCCACGGCGCAAAGTCCGTTGACCCGCAAAATCTCGTTGTCGAAATAGGATCCCGCCAGCAGCGCGACATCCGCCGCCGATGCGCGCGCCGCGGCAAACGCCGTCCGCGACGCGTCGATCGCGCGAGGCGTCATCGCGAGCAGCTGACGCTTGAGCGCATGGTAGACGCTCACGTGTCCGTGCCGGTCGAGATGGTCTTCCTGCAGATTCAACAGCGCCGCCGCCTCAAACGCATCCTCGGGAAGGCAGGTCGTCTCAAGCTGGAAGGACGACACCTCCACCACGGCCCACGGCAACGCCGCGCCTTCGCCTGTCTGCGTGTTCACGACTTCGCAGAGCGGCGTTCCGTAGTTGCCGCACGGGACGCCCTTGAGAGCGGATGCCACAAGCTTGACGACCGAGCTCTTGCCCTTCGATCCCGTGACCGCCAGCATACACCCGCCCCGGGCACGCCACCGCTCGGCGCCGAGCTGCAGTTCCGAGATCACCGTCAAGCCCGCCGCGCGCGCCGCCTTCTGCCACGGATGATCCAGCGCAATGCCCGGCGAAGTGATGCAGATCGTCGTGGTCGGCAGGAGGTTGCACGCGGCACAGTCGGGGAACGCCTCGGCACCGTCGAGGATGCGCACCTCGACGCCTTCTCGCCGCAGCAGTTCCGCTGCCGCCTTGCCGCTGCGTCCGTTGCCGAACACCAACGCCTGTGTAAACCCGCCCGCCATCGACTTATTTTCCGGCAATTGCGTCCAAGGCTTCCACCATCAGCTGGCGCGCCGACGCATCGCGCAGCTTCGACGTCTGACTGCCCAGCACGATCACGATGGCGCGCTTGCCATTGCGCTTGCCGGTCAGGACAATGGAAGAACCGCCCGCGTCGATGTAACCGGTCTTCAACCCGTCGACTTCGCTTTCACCCTTCTCGTTCAGGATCTTCTGCTTGTCCTTCACGAGGATGTTGTTGTGGTTCACCATCTTGAGCGGATTCCCGGCGCCGTCCGTCACCGTCGTGAGTTTCGTCTTCGTGTAGCGGAACACTCCGGGATAGCGCAGCACCGCCTGCGCAAGCTTCACGAGATCGCGCGCCGTCGACGTGTCGAACGGACGCTTCGATCCGGGCCGGGGCGGATAGCCGTTCGGCGTTTCATAGTGCGTATTCGACATGCCGAGCGACTCGGCCTTCTTGTTCATCCGAACGACAAACGCCTGCAGATCGCCCGGCTGGATGTCGCGGCCCGCATTCTTCGCCGTGGAGTTTTCCGCCAACAGCACCGCCGCGTCATTCGCGCTCTTCACCATGATGGACATCAGAAGATCGTCGACCGTCATCGACTGCCCCGGCTTCAAACCGACGCAGCTCGGCTTCTCCTGGCTGCACCGCACACTGGCCGTCACACGCGTCGTCACGTCATACTTCATCGCATGCATGTCTTCGAGGCAGAGCAGCATCGTCATCAGCTTCGTCACCGAGGCCGGACGCGCCACCTTGTCGGCGTGCCGCTCGAAAATGACACGGCCCGTCGCCGCGTCGACGGCGATCGCCCCGACATACGGCGTGCAACGGAACGCCGTCTCCGGCAATGCCGACGCCGCAGGCGCCGCCGCTGGAACCGCCCGACGCGCCGACGACTTCGCCCGCTTCGCCGGTACCGCCGCCGCCACAAGGGCGAGCCCCGTCAGACAGATAAAAATGACATGCTTCATGCGTTTTCCTTCTGGTCGAAAATGATGCTCATATTATAGCATAAATTCGACCAGAAAGGCGCGAGAAAATCAGCGGATCAGCGGAGGTACACCGTGAGTCCGCGCAGGAAGTGGATACCGTCCGGTCCCGTGTAGAGATTGCCGTTTTCACGCGGCGCCTTCAGGAACGAAAGCGTGGCATAGTTCGTCGGCTCGTTCCAGGCGGCGATCAAGCCGGTCTTCTGCGGCTGCGGCTTCACATAGATCGTCGCCTCGTCGGCGAAGACCACCGCCTTTTCGCGCATATCGAACACATCCTTGCGGCCCGAAAGGTCGAGCGTCGCGCCATTGAGGAGCGTATAGGAGGTCACCGCATCGCCGATCGGCTTGTACGCACCGTGGATGGTCACCGCACCCGCACCCGTCACGGCCGTCTCTGCACCCACGGTCCACCCCCGAACCTCGCTCGCAACCGCCACTGTCGCAGCACCGCAAAGGAGGTTGACGTCGGCCACTGCCGCCCGCAGCGACGTCTTGTCGATTGCGATCGTACCCGCACCCGTCACCGTCAGCGCACCTTCTGTCAAACCGACATTGTCAAACCAGAAGGTCTTGCCCTCGGCCACCGACACCGTCAGCTCGTGGCCGCCGAGATCGAGAATCGCCGCCGCATAGCCGCTGCCGATGATACCGTAGGAGTTGACGAGCTCAATCGACGAATCGTCCGTCACACGCAAATAGCGAATCTGCGCCTTTCCACCATCGACATCGACACCCGTCGCATTGCGCAGCGTACCGCCCGCAAGGACGAACCACTGATTGACAAAGGTGTCGAAGATGCCCGCCATTTCAAGCACGCCCGTCGGCTTGACGACGACTTCGCATCCGACTGGCCCCAGGCAGGCCGTCTTCGTCAGCTGGAACACGCCTGCGTCGATCTGCGTACCGCCGTAATAGGTCTGCGCACGTCCGGCCACGAGCGTACCCGCACCGGTCTTGACAAGCCTCATGCCCCCCGTCAGCTCGTTCAAACCCGTCGTCAGCGTTTCACCCTCCGGAACGTTGACATGCAGCTCGCCCTTTGCGCCCGCCTTCGTCACCGCACCCGCGAGGAATGTACCCGTTCCCTTGTTGGGATAGAACACATTGTGCAGACGGTCGAGCAGACCGAGCGCGTTGTCGCTCAAACGACGCACCGGCACGAAGTCACGCGTCGCCGTGTCGCCTTCGAACATCTTGAACGAATAGAGGCGCATCACCTGATTACGCCAAGCCGTACCGCCGTTGTTGCCACAGAAGAGATAGATGCTGCCGGCGTACGGCGTTCCTGTTGTGGTGATCGCCGCAGTCACACCATTCACCGTAAGCTGTCCACGCTCAAGCACCACTTCGACATCCGTGTTCGGCGCGCAGCCAATCTGCGTCTCGGCATATTCGCTGTTGCAGAACCAGCCGTTCAACACATCCGTACCATTGTACCAACGCACCAGCACACCATCGACCGAGCTGTCGCTCTTGGTCACGCCGAAGTAGGCGCTCCAGGTGTCCGAACGACCAAGCGTATTGAACTTGGCTTCAATGCGCGTGCCCGTCGTCGGGACCACGCCCGTGTCGATCCACTGCGAGCCCGTGGACTCGATGTAGGTGAGTTCGTCGTAACCCGTCGGCGTATCCGTCACCGTCATACCCGACGAACCATGCAACGCCATTCCCGGGATCTTGAAGACATGCCCCTTGAGGTCGATCACCGTATGAGGGGCGATGACGAACGGGAAACCCTGGCTCAAATCGACATTCCCCGAAAGCGTAAGCCCCGTGAGGACATAGCGAAGCGGCGTGACATTGGCTTCGCGGATGGCGTCGTACTCTTCCAGCGACGAGAAACGCACCTCGATTTCCGACGTCACACCGTCAGTCCAGACGCTCGGATACGGTTTGTCGTTCGCGCCAAAGAACGACCACTCGCCCGACGCCGGATCAATCGTCGCATACGTCGGCGCCGTGACGAGATAGAGTCCGTCTGCCCGAGCCTCGGGCCGGAACGCCTGCACATTGTCACCCGCAAGCAGGAAATCATAGACTTCCGGAATCACGTTCCAGGAGATGATCTTGTCATTGGCCGCGAGTTCACGCGCACCGAGGTTGACCGTCACACTGGATGCCGGGAAGAGCGTGAGCGTACCGATGTCGAACGTACCCGTAAAGAGCGAGAGGTCGAGCGTCGTCTCCAAGTCATTCTCCGTACCGAGCTGAACCTTCGGCCGCTGCGACAGCGAATCGGATTTCCAGTTGAGGTTCGGCGCATAGGCCGAACGCACCACGAAGGTCAGGGGCGACACATCCCAACCGTTGTTGAAAATACCCGTCGACGTGAAGACGAGCGACTTCACGGGCGAGAGCGCACCTTCGTGCTGCTGCAACGTACCGCGCACCTCAAGATCGACGTCAGCCGCAGAAGGCGTTTTACTGTAGAATTCCACAAGCCCGCCCTCGTCGATGACAATGCGGCCCTCGCCCGCATAGGACATGAGACCACTGTAAATCGCCGCGCCCTTGTAGGTGAGCGTGTGACCGTTCATCGTCATCGTGTTCGCACTGTAGTTGTAGAACGTCATGCCCCAACTCTGCGTACCGCCGATCGTCGCATTGCCGACCAGCGTGACATCTCGCAGGTAGCCGACGCTGGACGCCGTCCACGCGCTCGACACGCTTGTCGAGTTGAAGAGCGCGCCCGCGCCATCAGGGCCCGCACCCTCGATCGTGTAGTTGTAGTCCCAGTAGTTGCGCCCGTTCACGTCGAAGCGCCCGCCGTCACGCACGTCGATGAGCGAATACTGCGTACCGCACGTCGCGCTTGAACTCGAGGACTTCGCAACCGTACCCTCCATGACGATGATCGATTCCTGGCCCGTCTTGCCAAACGCAACGCCGAAACCGTTGTTCGCAAGGCTCATCGTCAGGCTGCCCTTGCCCGTCTTCCACAGCTGAAGCGCCGCGCCGCCGCCAATGGCGACGCCCGTGTTGTTCACCGTCTTGTCCTCGGGCACGCAGACCTCGAGAATGCCGACCGTACCAGCCGCGCTGCCACCGACCTTGGTCAGCGACACGTTCTTGAAAATCGTACCGGTGTTGCTATAGCCCGAGTCCTGTCCCATCCGCAGCTCGTGCGTGCCCGGTGCCAATTCCACGTCGTAGGACATGTTCTGATAACCCGAGTTACCCCAGTTACCATAGTAGATGTTCGCCCCGTCGATCCGCACATAGGTCGGCTTGCCGCCCCAGTACGAACCCGACACGTTGCGGTTCGCCATCTTCCAGGAAAGACGATAAAGGCCGCGTGACGTCACCGTGAAACTCTGTATGATGCAGGTGCCGCTCGGCGTGTAGCAGACATTGCCGTCGTTCCGCTGCGTGTAGGCATCCCCCGTGTTGCCGTTGAACAGGCGCACGGTACCGCTGTTACGCCAGCCCGTCGGCGTGAGGGCCACGTTGGAACCATAGGTGAGCGGATCGATCGTGAAGCCGCCGTTTGCGATCATCTCGCCAGTCGACGTGATACCGCCCGTCCCCTTCAGATTGGCGACCTTGAGATGCCGTCCGCCGATGTCGATTTCGTGTCCGTTCAAGTCGAACTCCAAAGCCGACCAGTCGGTGTCCAACTTCAGCAGCGTGTCCTTTTCCAACACAATGCCGCTTGCAAGCGCCACGCGCGCCGGCGCGGCGACGAGCGCCTGGAATTCGGCGTCGTTCGAGAACGCGAGCGGAATCGTACCGTTCATGCCGCTCGCAGGTGCCGTCACACGGTCGCCCGTCGTGTTGAAGTAGGCGTAGTCGCTCCCCGCGAACTTGGCATAGGCCGGCTGGTCGGCGCCCGCAAATGCACCCGTACCGTCGTTGTCGTAGAATATGCCGTTCGCAAGATCATAGAGGCCCAGTACGCCATTCGGATCACGACACGGCACGAAGTCGCGCTTCGCCGTGTCCCCTTCGAAGATCGTCATCGAGTAGAGGCGCATCGCCTGCTTGCGGCGGATGGTCGAGTCATTACGCTCGCCAAAGAGGATGAGCGTGTTCTGATACGGCGTCGCGCTCGTGGTGATGGTGTACGCGGTACCGTTGATGATCATCGTATTGGCCCGCAAAGCCGCCGACACGTCCACATTGTCGAATGTCGCCGTCGTCGTCGCCTCGCCATAGGTGGCATTGCAGAACATACCGTTGATCGTCGTCGTGTTGTTGTAATAACGCAGGGAGAGCGCATTATTGGACTTGTCGCCCGTCAGCACGCTGAAGAAGGCCGACCAACTCTCGTTCCGCGCGAACGGACGGAAATAGGCCACGACCTCCGTCGACGCCGACGGACGGTACCCCGTGTCGATATGCTGCGTACCCGAGGACGCGATCCACTCCAGCCGCGTGTACCCCGCCGGCAGTGTCACGCCCGTACGCACGACCGGTCCCGTGAAAACACCCGAGCCCTTGTTGCCGTAGAAGATGCCGTCTACACGGTCCCACAGACCGAGCACGCCGTCGCGGTTGCGGCACGGCACGAAGTCACGCTTGGACATGCCGCCTTCGGTGATCTTGAACGAATAGAGGCGCATCGCCTGGTGGCGCCACGCCGCCCCGGCGTTGTTGCCGCAGAAGAGATAGAGCGGCGACGCGTAAGGCGTCGAACTGCATGTGATTGCACTTTCGACACCGTTCAACACCATTTTGCTCGACTCCAGCACGACCTCCACATCGAGTCCCTGGAGATTCTCCACTTGCGACTGGGTGTAGTCGGCATTGCAGAACCAGCCGTTCAACGTGGTCGTACTGTTGAAGTAGCGCAACAGCACGCCGTCACTCGAACGGTCGCCGCCCGTGACGCCGAAGAGCACGCCCCAGGCCTGTGAACGCGTACACGTGTTGATCGATGCCTCGATCCGCGTCGCGGTCGTACAGGTATACCCTGTGTCGATCCACTGCGTGCCGCTGGATTCGATCCACGCGACCTGCGTATAGCCGGCCGGCAGCGCAACCGCCGCCCCCGTTTGCAGCCCCAATGCGGCAGCGGCAACCGCAATCGTTTGAACCGCCTTTTTCAGTAATGACCTCATTTTCACCTCCTGTTGATCGAGAAGACACTCATCCTCCCCTGTCGGTTATTCTAACAAACTCCCCATGTGTTCGTCAATGATTTTAACATGGCATGCAAAATCAACGCATGGTGTTTTTAGATGGCTGTCTGATTCTCACCTTTTTTCGGTCGACGCCTTCACCGAATTTCTGCTTGCCTTGCCACCACGCGAGCCCGAAAGCGGGGACCTTGCCCTCGTTCCCGTCTCCCCGTCGCCTCGATTGCCCTTCGTCAGTGGCGCGGAGGCCGCATGGGCTG
>JAZUGW010000265.1:0-57248 GCA_045641465.1 Kiritimatiellia bacterium
AATCGCGTCGCATCGCTTCAACATCCCCCTTGGCGAAGTACCACGAATTGTGCTATACTCTTCCTCGTTCATCCGATCCTTTGTTTCACCGTTTCGTATTTTCAATCGACTTCAGGAGAAGAAAAAATGATTTCGAAAATCGTTTCCATTGCCATTGCATTGACGTTCGCACTCGCAGCGGCCGCCAAAGACTATGACGTCATCGTCGCCGGCGGCGGGCCGGCGGGCATTGGCGCCGGCTATATGGCCGCGAAGCGCGGCGCGAAGGTGCTTGTGCTTGAACGCGCCGGCCGCCTCGGCGGCATGGCCGTGCAGGCCCTCGTGAATCCCTGGCTTGGCGGCGTCGATTCCCCCACCACCCACCAGATCATCCGACGCCTCGGCCATCCGCATACCGTCGACTTCCAGGGGCTTGACGTGAAGGCGTACGACCTTCTGAAGGAAGCCGGTGCGGACGTCCTTCTGCACACGACCGTGCTCGCCCCGCTGATGGAGGGCCGCCGCGTCGTCGGCGTGCGCGTTCTCTGCGAAGAAGGCGAACGGACCATCCCCGCAAAGGTCGTCATCGACGCGACAGGCAACGGCATGGTCGCCGCCGCCGCCGGTGTTCCCTACGAGATCGGCCGCAAGGGCGACGGACTCGTCCAACCCGTGAGCGTGATGTTCGCCGTCGACGGCATCGAGCCCGGCAAGCGCTTCCTCTCCGGCTCGGAAGAAAGCGCCCGCCGCGTCAAGATCGGCGGCAAGACCTGGGAGGCGATCGTGCAGGAAGAAATCGCCGCCGGAAACATCCCCCCCGAGGTGGGCGTCATCCGCCTCTACCAAAGCGTCTCTCCCACGATGAACGGCGTGAACGCCACCCAGGTGAACGGCATCAACGGCACCAAGTCTGAAGACCTCACCCGCGCCGAAATCGCCGCCCGCAAGCAGGCCTTCCAGGTGACCGAAGTTCTGCGCCGCCGCGTGCCCGGCTACCAGAACGTGCGCATCGCCCAGATGCCCGCCGTTGTGGGCGTGCGCGAATCCCGCCGCTTCGAGGGTGTCGCCCGCCTTGAAAAGGCCGACTGCCTCGCCGGCCGTCGCTTCCCGGACGCCATCGTGCGCAAGGCCGACTTCTGCATCGACATCCATAATCCCGCCGGCGCCGGACAGGCCGTGGGCCATGATACCACCGTCACCGGTGAAGCCGAACGTGTGCGCCCGTACGACATTCCCTACGGCGCGCTCGTGCCGAAACAGGTCGATGGCCTCCTCCTCGCCGGCCGTTGCCTTTCCGCCTCGCACGAAGCCCTCGCGAGCTGCCGTGTGATGCGCATCGCAATGGCAACGGGCGTGGGTGCCGGTGCCGCAGCCGCCTATGCCGTGAAAAACAACATCGACGTTCGTGCGGTTCCAGCCGAAAAGCTCATGCTCTTCTCAAAGTAGTTCCTGATGGTCGGCCTGGTCGATGGCAACAACTTTTTCGTCTCCTGCGAACGCGTCGTCAACCCGCGTTTGATCGGACGCCCCGTCGCCGTACTTTCCAACAACGACGGCTGCTGTGTTTCGCGCTCGAATGAATTCAAGGCCCGCAAGATTCCCATGGGAACGCCTTATTTTCAGCTCAAGGACCGCCAAGCCACTGGTGAATTGGTCTTCTGCTCTTCCAACTACGAACTCTACGGAGACCTCTCACGCCGAATCATCTCGATTCTGCGCGAGGACGCCGTCGACGTCGAACAGTATTCGATCGACGAGGCCTTCATCTTTCCCCCTTCCTTCAGCACCTCGGCTGAATTCATCGACTACGGGAAACGTCTACGCGCGAAAATCCTCCGATGGGTCGGCATCCCCTGCGGTATCGGCTTCGCCCCCACCAAGACGCTCGCCAAGATCGCCAATCACATCGGCAAGAAACGCCATGGCGGCGTATTTGTCATGCCCGAAGACCCGACCCTCGTCCTGGACCAGCTGCCAATAGAAGAGGTCTGGGGCATCGGCCGCCAACTTTCAGCCAAGCTGCACGCCTCGGGCATTCATACCGCCGAACAATTCCGCCAGATGCGAGACGACGACATCAGACACCTCGGATCCGTCACCACCCTTCGTACAGCCCTTGAACTCCGCGGAACCCCTTGCGTCACCGATCGCGGATACGATGAAGACCCCGATTCGATCTCCTGTTCTCGTTCCTTCGGTGACCCGGTCACAACCTGCGACGCCTTGATCGAATCCATCGCCTCGTTCACCGCACAGGCTGCCACCAAGCTCCGTAAGTTCGATCTCCTCGCAAGCGGCGCCAACATCTGCGCCCAATATGGAACCGCCTGCGAAAACGGTTGGACCTCACGTACCGTGATGTTCGAACACCCCACAAATGCCACGAACGAAATGCTCGTTCGAATCAGCAAAGACGTCCCGGCCCTGTTCGTGAACGGCTTACGCTATCGGAAAAGCGGCATGGTCTTCTTCGGACTCGAAAAAGCCGGCAGCGCACGTCAGCTCGACCTCTTCAGCACAACCGAGCCGCACGAAAATTCAAAACTCTATAAAACCGTCGATGCGCTCAATGCCCAATTCGGCAAAGGCGCAATCATCACCGCCTCAGAGGGACTGAACGGCAAGTCCCTCTGGCGGATGAAACGCGAAAAGCTCTCCCGTCGCGCCACGACAAATTGGCACGAACTCATCACCGTCAAATGAAGTCCGGCCTCGGGCGCGGAATCGACTTGCGCGAAAGACAGTAAGTCACACGACCGCTCTCACGGTCGACCGTGTATTGAATCGTCACGCCTTCCAGCGTGCCAAATTCTTTCAATGCCAAAGCTTTCATTCTCTCTTCCATCTAACACCTCCTGATTATCTGCCCCAAGTTCAGCAAACATCATGCCAATCATATCTTCTCTTGGGGACAGACCCCAGGATTTTCAAAAGTTTTATCTTGTTCTGGGGACAGACCCCAGTATTTTCAAAGGTTGTACATCGGTAGGGGGGGCTCTCCGAGCGCGCCGCAATGCTTGGCAAATTCAATCAAATGAAATCAAAATAGAGAATTCCATTCAATTTAGTAGATTAAACAATGCGGCGCGTTCGGAGAACGCGCCCTACCAGTGGGGACAGGCCCCTAGATTTCAACCATCACACATCGGCACGCTTTCCAAGCGCGCCGAAATTCTTGGCGAATAAAAATGACGCCCGGCCACTGCCTAGTCGTCAATTTTTGACAACCAGGTTCTGAACGGCCGAAAGGACTTTGGACGAAACCTCGTCACAATCACCCGACGAATCGATGACGACGAAACGATTCGGTTCCATCTTGGCCATTTCCAGAAAGCCATCGCGCAGGCGACGATGAAACGCATCACCGGCACGCTCGATGCGATCGGCCGTCGTGGCCGTGGCCGCCTGACGTTCAGCCAGACGCGCACGGGAAGTCTCCGGCGGCACATCCAGCAGAATCGTCAAATCGGGAACAAGTCCCTCGGTTGCAAAGTCGTTCAGCTGACGCAGCAGGGCAACGTCGATGCCACGTCCATATCCCTGGTAGGCAAATGTCGAATCAGCAAAACGATCGCAGATCACCCACTCGCCCCGCGCGAGCGCCGGACGAATCACATTCGCAACCACCTGCGCACGCGCGGCGAGGAACAACAAAACCTCGCTCCGCGTCACAGGGGGATCTTCCACTTCCTCTCGGACAAGTCCGCGTACGAGTTCCGCGAGTCGGGTTCCTCCCGGTTCACGTGTCACGAGTACGGACTTGCCTTCTGCCCGTAAAGCTTCGGCCAACGCCTTGACGTGCGTTGACTTTCCGCCCCCTTCGGGCCCCTCGAAGGAAATGAATTTACCTCTCACTTCTTGGTCACGCTTTGGCCGGCTTTTGAATCCTTCACGAGCCATCCCGCCGCCGCAAGAGCATCGCGAAGACGATCCGACTCGGCCCAGTTCTTCGCTGCACGGGCCGCTGCACGTTCATCCAGCATCGCCTGGATTTCAGCGGGCACTTCCGCCTTCTCGGCCTTGCCGAAGAAGATGACGCCCAACACTTCATCCATGCGCTTGAAGACGTCCAGAAGGCGCGCCGCCGAAAAACCGAACGGCTGGGTGCCGGAGAGCGCCGCATTCGTCTCACGCACGAGCTCGAACAGCGCCGCAAACGCCTTGGGCACATTCAGGTCGTCATTGACCGAGGATGTGAAGTCCTCCAGGCATTTCACGGCAAACGCGGGGGCCGTACCGGACGCTTCGGCGTCCGTTCCCTTCAGCTTCTCGGCCAGTGCCGTCAACGCATCCACACAGGCATCAATGCGGGCGAGCGACTTGCGCGCGTCCTCAAGTGCCGTGAAGGCGAAATTGAGGCCCGAACGATAGTGCGCGTTGATCAGCACATAGCGGATCTCGCGTCCCGTCCAGCCCTTCTCGATCAGATCACGCAGCGTAAAGAAATTGCCGAGCGACTTCGACATCTTCTCGCCGTTCACGCGCAAGTGCGCGCAATGCATCCACGTCTTGACGAAATCCTTGCCCGTGGCGGCTTCCGCCTGGGCGATTTCATTTTCGTGATGGGGGAAGAGGTTGTCGATACCACCCGTGTGCAGATCGAACGTCTCGCCGAGGTACTTCATCGACATCGCCGAGCACTCGATGTGCCATCCCGGGCGGCCACGCCCCCACGGCGAATCCCAGCCCACCGGGCCGTCGGATTCTTCCCAGGCTTTCCACAGCGCAAAGTCGCCGACGTTTTCCTTGTCGTATTCGTCGGCCGCGCAACGGGCACCCGTCCGCTGATTGTCGAAATCGATATGGGCGAGCTTTCCGTACCCCGGGAACTTCGTCACCGCGAAGTAGACCGAACCGTCCTCGCTCTGATAGGCGATGCCCTTCTCGACGAGCTTCTGGACGAGCGCGATCATCTCGGGAATGTGGTCCGTCGCCGCCGGATAGATTTCCGCCGGCTGCACGTTCAGCTTCTTCAAGTCCGCAAAGAAGGCGTCTTTGTACGTCTTCGTGTAATCCGTGAGCTTGACGCCGGCGGCATTGGCCCCGCGAATCGTCTTGTCGTCAACGTCCGTCAGGTTCATCACCTGCTTGATCTTCATGCCGTTGAACTGAATCACGCGGCGCAGAATATCCTCGAACGTGTACGCACGGAAGTTTCCGATATGCGCGAAATTGTAGACGGTCGGACCGCACGTATACAGGCGGATCGTATTATCCGCCAGCGGCGTGAGGTCCTCGTTCCTTCTTGTCAGACTATTATAGACTTGCATTTTCTTAGGCCTTCGGCGACTCGGCGCCACCCACAGAAATCTGAATGCCACCCGCAGGCGCCCCTCCCCCGACTGAAATCTGGGGCTTGTTCGCGGCTCCGCCCTTCTTGACGCGCGGCGGCCCGATCAAGCAGAAGTGAACACGGCCATCCGTCTTCGGCGCCTGCTCGACAAAGCATTCATCCTTCAACATCTCCAACACTTCGGCGATCTTGTCCTCACCGATGTCACGGTGCGCGTTCTCGCGTCCACGGAACTGAAGCGACAAGCGGACCTTGTTGCCTTCGCTGAGGAACTCGCGAATCTGCTTGAGCTTGTGCTGCAGATCGCCGACATCCGTACCCGGGTGGAACTTGATCTCCTTCACCTGCGTCGCCTTCTGGGCCTTGCGAGCCTTCTTCGCGCGAATGGATTCGTCATACTTGAACTTCCCGTAGTCCATGATCTTGCACACGGGCGGAACGGCATTGGGCGTGATCTCAACAAGGTCAAGACCCTGTTCCTGAGCACGGCGGAGTGCCTGGTTGGTCGGCATGACACCAAGCTGCGCGCCATTGACATCCAAGACGCGCACCGACGGCACGCGGATCTTGAAGTTAACGCGGACGAATGTGTTGTTAGCGATAAGTCACCTCTCGGTTTTAGGTTTGTTGTTTTTGTTTGTGGTCAAAAGATTAAACGTCCAACTCGGCCGACATCTTACCGATGAACGCCTCAAGCTTCATCGCACCGAGATCACCCTCCGTACGCGAACGCACGGAGATCTGGTCGGCCGCCTCGTCACGCGGACCCACCACGACCTGATACGGAACCTTCATCAGCGTCGCCTCGCGAATCTTCGCGCCCAGCTTTTCAGCCGACGTGTCGACTTCCACGCGGAATCCCTTCGCCTTGAGCGCGCTCTGGATCCGCTTCGCATAGTCAAGCGCCTTGTCCGAAATCGGCAGAATGCGCACCTGCTCCGGCGCGAGCCACAGCGGAAACGCGCCCGCATAGTGTTCGATGAGGATGCCGAAGAAGCGCTCGATCGAACCGAGCAGCGCACGGTGAACCATGTAGGGCTGGTGTTCCTTGCCGTCCGCTCCCACATAGGTGAGATTGAAACGCTCCGGCAGATTGAAGTCGAACTGAACCGTACCGAGCTGCCACGGGCGCCCAAGGGCGTCCTTGATCTTCATGTCGATCTTCGGACGATAGAACGCGCCGCCGCCTTCATCGACTTCGTACGCGATGCCTTCCTGGTCAAGCGCATCGCGCAACGACTGCGTGGCCTGCTCCCAGCGCGCAGGATCGCCCACCGCCTTCGCCGGCTTCGTGGACAAAAACGCCTGGATGTCATGGAACCCGAACTTGCCGAGCATCTTCTTCGCGAACTCGACCGTGTCCTTGATTTCCTGCACGATCTGCTCCGGCGTGCAGAAGATGTGCGCATCGTCCTGCGTGAAACCGCGCACACGGAACATGCCGTGACGCACACCGTCCTTTTCGTAGCGGTACACCGTACCGAGTTCGCAGTAGCGAATCGGCAGATCGCGATAGCTGCGCTTCTCGAACTGATAGCACTGGATGTGGAACGGGCAGTTCATCGGCTTGACATAATAGTCCTGGATGTACGCATCCTTGCCTTCGCCTTCCTGCACGTGCATTACCGGGAACATGCCCTCCTTGTAGAAGCCGAGATGGCCGGAGGTCTCCCACAGATTCGACTTGCCGACATGCGGGGTGTACACCACTTCGTAGCCGGCCTCGTAATGCTTCTGGCGCCAGTAGTTCTCGATCGCCACGCGCACACGCGCGCCACGCGGCAGCCAGTGCGCAAGGCCCGGACCGACCGTGTCGTTGATCGTGAACAGCTTCAACTGCTTGCCGAGCACGCGATGGTCGCGCTTCTTCGCCTCTTCTTCGCGCGCGAGGATGTCCTTCAGCTCCGCCTCGTCCTTGGCGATGATTCCGTAGACGCGCTGCAGCATCTTGTTCTTCTCGTCGCCGCGATAGTAGCTGCCCGCGACCTTCATCAGCTTCACCACGCCGATCTGCTTGCTGTGTTCAACGTGAGGGCCGATGCACATTTCGAAGTAGTCGCCCACCGTGTAGGTGCTAATCGCTTCGCCCGACGCCGCGACATCCGCCAGACGTTCGAGCTTGTACTTCTGGCCGGCCAGCTTCTCCGCCACCTCGGCCTGCGCCATGTTCTTCTGGACGAACGGTTCGTCCAACGCAATCAAACGCGCCACTTCCTTCTCGATCGCCGGGAAATCCTCCGGCGCAAGACGATGCTCGAGATCAAAATCATAATAGAATCCGTCATCCGTCGCCGGGCCGATATCGGTCAGGGTGCCCGGAAACAGATTACACACGGCCCGCGCCACGAGATGGGCGGCCGAGTGACGACGCATTTCTTCTGTAATGTCCATTTTTGCTAACTTCTCCTTAGAAGCTAATATAATACTACTGTTTGGGGTCCAAAACAAGTTGAAAATGAGTTCAAGTAAAAAAATATTACATGAACGGATTGCTTTCAACTTCACGGCCGATCGTCGTCGGCATGCCGTGTCCGGGGATCACCATTGTCTCCGGCGGCAGTTTCGCCAGCCGCACTAGCGACGCGCGCATCTGTTCCGGACTCCCCCCGGGGAAATCGGTACGTCCGCACGAACCCGCGAAAAGCGTATCGCCCGAGACGAGCAGATGTTCTGCCGGAAAGTGAAAGCACACGCTGCCGGGCGTGTGTCCCGGTGTCGCCAGCACGGTCAAGGAAAGTCCGCCGAACGCGAACGTCGTCCCTTCCGCCAGATCAAGCGTCAGCGTTGCCGGACGCGCCACCTTCTCGTACTCCGGCGGCCACACGTTGAGCGGCGACACGAACACCGCCTCGTCGGCACTCGCCAGATGCACGGGCAGCCCGGGCCACTTCGCGAGAAGCGCCGGAATGCCGCCGATGTGATCGAAGTGCGCGTGCGTCAGCAGAATGCACGCCGGCGTCAGGCCTTTCTCCGTGCAGAATGCCACAAGGCCTTCCCCTTCGGACCCCGGATCGACGATGATCGCCTGAGCGGGATCCTGCCACAGGATCACGCAATTCTCGCCAAGCTCACCAACTGGAATGATCTGACGTTTCATCTGCCGCCCTCTCACTTTCCCGCTTCCGGCGTATTCCACCCCTTCACGGTGTAGACGATGCGCCCCTTGTCGGACGGCGCTTCGATCGCGCTCGTCACCGATTCGCCTGGCAGCAACGAGAAGTAGTTGTCGGAATAATGGACCGGCGTCACATAGCGTCCCTGCGCATCCACGCCTTTGATGCGCACCATGAACGCGATCTTCGTGCCGACATTCTGCACGGTGAGTCCCGTCGCCGTCGACGTGACCTTGAGCGTGGTCGTCGGCAGTTTCGCGAGATCCTCGAACCCGTTCACGCAGGGTCCCGTCTCGCTCTTGGCGCCACCATACTTCGCGTTCGAACGCCAGTAGAATGTCGAGGCGATCTCGCGTCCCTTCTCAAGCAGTCGCAACTTGATGAAGTGCGGCTGCGTGAGCTTGAGATCGCCGAACGGAATCGTGAAGAGGTCGATGTGCGCTTCACCCGGAACCGTCGCCTCCGCCGTCTTCTCCCACACCTTGCGCGAATTGAAGTCGTACACTTCCGCACACACCGCAAGCGTACGCGTCTCGTAGATGTCGCTCACCACCGAAACGCGGTCCTTGAGGTATTCATACTGCGCGTGCAGCGGCTCCAGCGCATTCTTCTGCGCGAAGAAACTCGCCGTCTGGTCGAGATCGTAGTCCCACGCGTGCGAACCGATCTGAGGGATCGGCGTATTGTTGTACCAGAAGAGCACGCCCGTCGCCGTCATCCGCGCCCGGTTCCACGTCTCCCACAACGCGCGGTGCGCGAGTGCGTCGGCCGCCTGCGACTTACGCGCATACTCGTCCAGGGACGACGAAACGCCGTACCCGTTCACATGCTTGTGGTGGAAGGCCGTCATCTGGTCGAATCCGCCGCCTTCACGGTACTTCCACGCCGCCACGTTCATCGGCCACAGCAGCTTTTCCGGCATGAACGCCCGCAGCTGCTCGACACACGGCAGCGCACATGTACCATACTCGGGGTTGAAACCATACACGCGGCTGCCGCGCGGACTCGCCGTGTCCTCATAGTACCGCATCGGATTCACCGGGAAGTACGGCGAACCGTCATGCACGCCGTCGCATTCGCTTTGCATCATCCAACTCGTCGTGCCCGTGAGCGCCTTCACCAGCTGCTCCGTACCCGAAACCTCCGTGGACTCGTTTGACGCCACATAGTGCACAAGCGACGCATGCGAACGAATGCGCTTGACCGAATCGGAGACATTCGCGAGATAAAGCTGCGTGTCGTCCGGATGGCGCGTATCGCCTGTCATCCAGAACTCCTGCCACACGAGCAGTCCATACTCGTCGCAAAGCTGATAGAAGTAGTCGCTCTCCACAATGCCGCCGCCCCAGAGGCGCACCAGGTTCACACCGCTCTCCGCCGTCAAGCGCAGCTCCTTCGCCATGCGTGCGTTGTCCGTCTTGAGCATCGCCTCCGGAATCCAGTTCGTCCCGCGGATGAAAACTTTCTTCCCGTTCACATAGAACTGGCGCGCACCCTTCGGTCCCGACTGATCGCTCGTCGCCTGTCGCACACCGAAACGGATCTGCGCCCGATCGGAACAGACCCACCATTTCTTCTTGCTGCCCTTTTCAACCTGCAGCTCCACGCGCGCCGTGTAGAGGTTCTGCGGTCCCTTGTTGCGCGGCCACCAGAGTTTCGGACGGGACAACTTCGCCGTGAGCGGAACGGTCCGTCGTTCGCCGCGAATCAGCATGATCTTCTCGGACTTCGCCACCTCTTCTCCATCGACGAACCAATGCAGCACGCAACCGCGCCGCCCCGTCGCGACATTGTGCAGGTCGACTTCGCAGGTCAGCGTCGCTTCGGAGAAGTCCTTGTTCAGGGCCGTCCGCACATACGGCGCGTCAAGACGCACGTCGTCCGTCGCGAAGAACGTGATGTCACGCCAAATGCCCGTATTGCGGTCGCGGATGCCGTCGTTGAACGTGAAGTCCCAGCCGGCGGACATCAGCATCGTCACATTGCGCCCGATTTCGCCGTCGCCGCCATTGTGGAATTCGCCGTTCGCCGCCCCCCAGACCTTCGGCTTCACAGTGCCGGGATGATCGACCGGCCACACTTTCACCAGAAGCGCATTGGGCTCCCCCGCCTTGACGAAGCCCGTCACGTCCACGGCGTTACGCGCGAACATGCCGGCCGTCGAAGCCGCGAGGTGTCCATTAAGATAGATTTCACTGCGGTAGTTGATGCCTTCGGGACGCATCCACACCGTCTTGCCTTTGAAATCCGCCGGCAGCTTCACCGTTGTACGGAACGTTGCCGTATAGAAGTCGCGATTCTGGCTGAGGTCGGGAATAAGCTTCCGCTCGAGCTGGTTGTTGAGCCCCCAATAGGGATCGGGAACCTTCTTGTTTGCAACGAGCGTCCCCAGCACGGTACCCGGCACCTTCGCCGGCATCCAGTCGTTCGGCGCCGTAGCCTGAGCCATCTCCCACGTGCCATCAGCACGCACCACGGTCCGCATTTCAAACGGCGCCGAAGCACCCCCACAGACACACGCCAGCACGCAGCCGACGATTCCAACCAACACTTTTTTCGAGAAAGTAATTTTCATGCGAATATTATACCAAATCCGCACAACCATATCATCAACATCTTGCGACACGGTTCTTTCGACGAAAGTCACATCGTCATCGAGAGACTGTCGGCGGTTTTTTGCCCAGGCGCGCGAGGGCACTTTTCAAATCGCTCCAGATCTGCCGCTTCGCCTTCGTGAGGCCTTCGACATCGGAACCGAAATAGGAGAGGATGCGCTCGGGCGAATACGTGACAACGGTCGGCACATCGGCAACCGTGAGCCAGAGTCCCAGCGACGCCCGCTGGCCCGGCGCGAACACCTTGAACGCTTCGCGTCCTAAAACGACATAGACCCGCGCCGCCGGCTTCACCGTAGCGGCCGTCGCCGCATCGACGACCGTCACCTCGCCCTTCTTGTAGCCCATCGCCAGGATCATCTTCCCAAGCAACTGCGCCGCTTCGCCCTGCGGACGCCGCTCGGCGATGAACGAGACATCGACAACGCCACTTGGCACAGTCGCCCCCCCCGCAGGCTTCGCCGCCGCTTGCGGTACGGGCGTCAAAGAAGGTCTCTGCTGTTGTGCAGGCGCAGAAACGGTCGCGGCAGACGCGGGTTGAGGTGACGCGATCGGTTGAGCCACGGATTGAGGCGCGGGCTGAGGTGCGGGGCGCATGGGCACCAAGAGCGCACGGTCACAATCGACCGTGCGCACGCCGAGCTCGCGCTCGAGTTCGAGTGCCTGTTCAAAGGCACCGAGGATTTCGTCGAAATCCGTCACTGTCCCTTATAGCCGTAGGGATTCTGCGACTGCCAACGCCAGAGGTCTTCGCACATCTTTTCGATGCCGCGTTCGGCCTTCCAGTTGAGTTCCGCCGCCGCAAGTGCCGGATCGGCCCAGCACTCGGCGATGTCGCCCGGACGACGCGGCTTGATCACATACGGCACCTTCTTCCCGCTGGCGGCCTCGAAGGCCTTGACAATCTGAAGCACCGAATAGCCGTTGCCCGTACCGAGGTTGTAGATCTTGAAGCCCGGCTTCGTCGCCAGCTTTTCGATCGCGCGCAGATGGCCGATCGCGAGGTCCACCACATGGATGTAGTCGCGAATCGCCGTTCCGTCCGGCGTCGGATAGTCGTTGCCGAACACATTGAGCTCTTTAAGGCGACCCACCGCGACCTGCGCCACATACGGCAGCAGGTTGTTCGGGATGCCGGCCGGATCCTCACCGATGCGACCGCTCTCGTGGGCGCCGATCGGATTGAAGTAACGAAGCAGAATCGTGTTCCACTCGGGATCCGCCTTCTGCACATCGCGGAAGACCTGCTCCATCATCAACTTCGTCCAGCCGTACGGATTCGTGCAGCCAGGCGTGGGGAAGTCTTCACGGATCGGCACGCTCTGCGGCTGACCGTAGACCGTTGCCGAGCTGGAGAACACGATGTTCTTGCAGTTGTGCGCCGCCAGCACCTTGAGCAACGTGAAGGTTCCGCCGAGATTGTTGTTATAGTACTTCAGCGGAATCTTCGTGGACTCGCCCACGGCCTTGAGCGCGGCGAAATGGATCGTCGCGTCAAACGGCTTTTCGGCCGCGACCACTTTGTCCAGCGCCGCCTCGTCACGAATGTCGAGGTTGTAGAACTTCGGGGCCTTGCCGCCCGCCAGTTCCGTCACGCGCTTCAGCGACTCTTCCGAAGAGTTGCAGAGGTTATCGACAACGACAACCTCGTGCCCCGCCTTCAGAAGCTCCAACGTCGTGTGGCTGCCGATGTAGCCCGCACCGCCCGTAACCAGAATCTTCATGCGTGTTCTCCGATCAGCAATCGAACCGTCAATCGCCTTACTTCGTCGCCACGCGGTCGTTGTACTCGCCCGTTTCCGTGTTGATACGCACGGTGTCGCCTTCGTTGATGAAGAGCGGAACGGCGCACACATAGCCACCTTCGACCGTCGCCGGCTTCGTGACCTTGCCCGAGGCCGTGTTGCCCTTCACGCCGGGTTCGACCTTGATGACCTTACGCTCGACGAGCTGCGGCAGCTGAACGCCGATCACACGGTCTTCGAAGAAGAGCGCCTTGACTTCCATCTCGTCCATGAGGAAGTACTTCTTGTCGCCCATGACATCGGTCGCCACGCGGATTTCCTCGAAATTCTCGTCCGTGAACACGAACGCCGTGCCGTCGTCGTACGAATACGTCACGCTGCGCTGAATGAGTTCCGGCTTCTCGAACTTGTCGCCCGAACGATAGCTGCGGGTGATGTTGCCGCCCGAAATCAGGTTGTGCAACGTGCAGTTGTAGATCGCCTGGCCCTTGCCCGGCTTCGAGAAATCGAAGACCGTGATTTCATACGGCTCGCCGTCGATCAGAATCTTCACACCCTTGTGCAGTTCGCCTGCGCCAATAACTTCCGCCATTTTATTCGCTCCTTTAGTTTTTCAGAAATGGAATGAGGGATATTATATCAAAATCCACCGCATGGGACAAGTCCCTCTACTCCGCAAAAAAGAAAAGAACCCCGTTCGAAATTGAACGAGGTACTTTGAATTGGTGCGACTGACTGGGATCGAACCAGCAACCTTCGGCTTCGGAGGCCAACGCTCTATCCAATTGAGCTACAGTCGCAAAAGAGGTTCTCGCCGCTTCGCTCACGCGCTTCTCGGCGAGACAGTCGGACGGCACTCGCCGATCCACTTGTTCCGCTTCGCTCACGCGCTTCTCGGCGAGACAGTCGGATGGCACTCGCCGCTTCGCTTGTTCCGCTTCGCTCACGCGCTTCTCGGCGAGACGATCACATCAGAAGCAGCAGTTGAAGATCGGGAGGAACGGAACCTCATTGTCCGTGATGATGTTGATGAGACCGACCTGGAAACCCGCCGTGCAGGTCGCCGCATAGTTGATGAGGCCGAGCTGCGCACCACGGAGGTCATCCGTCATGTTGAACAGAAGCGACGTCTGGAAGCCATGCACGCGACGGGCGAAGGTCGCACCGCCGGCGATCTGCCAGCCCCACATATCCTCGCGAACCATGCTCGTGAGACCCGCGATCGAGAGACCGTAGAACGAACGATCAACACCCGCACCGAGACCATCGATCGTCAGACCGCAGGCCCCGCGGTTCACGCCGACGGCGTCGATGTTGATACCCATGAACTCGCCGTTGCAGAGGTTCACCGCGGAAACCGTCAAGCCGTTCGCATCGCGATTCGCGAGGTTGCAGCAGAGCGCCGCCTGGAAACCGTTCATGTTGAGACGGGCCACATTCGCGAGACCACCGATCTGGATGCCGTCCATCTTGTTGGCATCGCTGTAGAGGAGGTTCACGTCAAGGCCGAAAATATCCCAGTCGAAACCCCAGGGGAGCGAAACAGGCGTACCGATACCGATACGAAGCACCGTGTAACCATAGGAAACCGGATCCGGCGCACGGCCCGCGGCGGGCGCTTCCTGCGCGAAGGACGGCTGAACGGCGAACGCGGCAAGCGCGAACGCGAAAAGACCACTCTTGACGATATTCTTCATTTGTTCTCCTTGTGAATTTCTGAAATCTGCTAGACGAGACAAGATGATACAAAATTCTGTGGTGAAAGTCAATGCCGAATTGGTTTTTATCCATAAAATGTCAAAGTGCGAGCGCCTGCGTGAAAGCCTCGCATGTCGCCCCTTCCCGCGTGCCGTCGACCGTGAGGGGACAGTCCCCCAGCGCCCGCGCAAGACGGTCGGCCGCCTCCGTACGGCCGATATGCCGCAAAAGCAGCACCGCCGCCGAAAGGATGCTCATAGGATTCGCCCACGCCGCCAGTCCCGCCTCCACCAAGCGCGGAGCCGAACCGTGGATGGCTTCGAACAGCGCATAGCGATCGCCGATGTTGGCACTGCCGGCCGTTCCGACGCCACCTTGGATCTGTGCAGCTTCGTCCGTGAGAATGTCGCCGTAGAGGTTGGGCGTCAGGATCACCTCGAACTCGCGCCGCAGCGTCGGATTGACCAGGTTCGCCGCCATGATGTCGACATACCAGTCGTCGACGGCGATTTCCGGATAGTCCGCCGCCACTTCGTGCGCGATCGCCGCGAAACGTCCATCCGTCTTCTTCAGGATGTTGGCCTTGGTGACAATCGACACC
The DNA here is from genome assembly GCA_045641465.1 of Kiritimatiellia bacterium. GTDB lineage: Bacteria > Verrucomicrobiota > Kiritimatiellia > RFP12 > UBA1067 > RUG572. The sequence goes on from JAZUGW010000265.1 coordinate 15,045, forward strand.
CGCCGCTTTCCTGCCTGTCGCGCGTATTCAAAGGCCGCCCGCGCAATCCGACGCGTACCAACATCGGTCGTCACCTTGAAGTCGACGCACATTCCCTCGAGTTCTATCCCACGCGAGCCCAGCGCATACTCGCCTTCCGTGTTCTCACGGAAGAAGGTCCAATCGATTCCCTCTTCCGGTACCGTAATCGGACGCACATTCGCGTAGAGGTCGAGTTCGCGCCGGAGCGTGACGTTCGCACTGGCGAGCGTCCCGCCCATCGGCGTTGTGGTGGGCCCCTTCAGAATGACATCGCACGCCTTGACGGCCTCCAGCACATCCGTCGGCACGCTTTCCCCGAGTTGTAGACGACGCTCCAGCGTGAGGCCGTCTATCCGTCGCAGGACGATGCGCCCCTCGGCGATTTCTTTCGCGAGCAGCCGCTGCAACACGGTTGTCGCGGCGGACATGATGACCGGACCGATCCCGTCGCCGTCGATGAGACCGATCGTCACGGTGTTCTTCTTCGCGAAGTCCGTCCTCGGGCCCGCCATCGTTTCGATACGCTGCCGCTGTTCTTCGAGAAGGCGCACCAAATGTGCGGCGGCTTTTTCAAGTTCGTTCATCGACCTTCCTCCGCTTTCGTATAGGCCAGCAATCCCCCGGCCTTCAGAATCGCCCGCTGCCGCGGCGTAAACGAGCCGACCAGCGTCACCGTCTCGCCCCGCGTTTCATCGACGAGTTTGAATTCGCCCGTGTCGAGTCCGCACCAGATTCCCTCGAGTCGCAACGCATCCCCCTGCTGCAGCTTCGCGGCATCGGCGGACTCGGCGAAACACAGCGGCAGAATGCCGGCGTTGATCAGATTCGCCGCATGGATGCGCGCAAAGCTCTGCGCGACGACGGCGCGAATGCCAAGATAGAGCGGTACGAGCGCCGCATGTTCGCGCGAGGACCCCTGACCGTAGTTGGCGCCACCCACGATCACCCCCGTGCCCGCCGCCTTCGCCCGCGCCGGAAAATCGGCGTCGCAGACGCGGAAGCAGAATTCGCTCATCTTCGGGATGTTGGAACGGTACGGCAGGATGTTCGCCCCCGCCGGCATGATGTGGTCGGTGGTGATGTTGTCCCCCACCTTGAGGACAAGTTTCGCCACCAGCGAATCGCCCAACGGACGCCCCTCGGGAAACGCCTGGATGTTGGGTCCGCGCTCGACGACCGCCGTCGCGGCCGCTTCACTCGGCAACGGTGCCAGCACCGCACGATCGTCCACCGTGAACGCCTTCGGCAGCGGCGGCACGTCGATCGGACCCAGCGTCGTCGGATCAGTCAGGACCCCCGTGAGCGCCGCCGCCACCGCCGTTTCCGGCGAAGCCAGAAACACTTGCGCGTCGGCCGTACCGCTGCGTCCGAGGAAGTTCCGATTGAACGTACGTACGCTCACACCCTTCGAGTTCGGCGAGAAGCCCATGCCGATGCAGGGACCGCACGCGCATTCCAGCAGACGCACGCCACTCGCCAGAATGTCGTTCAGCGCCCCGCAGGCCGCCAGCATCGCGAGCACCTGGCGCGACCCGGGCGACACCGAGACGCTGACAGTCGGCGAAACGGTCCGCCCCTTCAGCATCGCCGCCACCTTCAAGAGGTCCGACAAGGACGAATTCGTACAAGAGCCGATACATACCTGATCGACCTTTATCCCCTCCAGCGAGGCAACCTCCACCACGTTGTCCGGACTCGACGGACACGCCACGAGCGGACGCAACGTGCTGAGGTCGATCTCTATCACCCGCGCATACTGTGCATCGTCATCGGCAGCGAGCGGCACATAGACGTCTTCCCTTCCTTCCGCCGCAAGAAACGCGCGCGTCTGTTCATCGGACGGGAACACGGTGGTCGTCGCACCCAGTTCCGCCCCCATGTTGGCGATGGTTGCGCGTTCCGGCACCGTGAGCGTCTTCACGCCCTCGCCACCCCATTCAAGGATGCGACCGACGCCCCCTTTCACGGAGAGAATCTGTAGGATTTTCAGCGCCACGTCCTTGGCCGACACGCCGGGAGAGAGCCGTCCCGTCAATTCGACGCGTACGATTTCCGGCATGAGAATCGAGTAGGCTCCGCCCCCCATCGCCACCGCGACATCCATCCCGCCGGCTCCAAAGGCCAGCATGCCGAGTCCACCCGCCGTGGGCGTGTGGCTGTCGGAACCGACCAGCGTCTTGCCCGGACGTCCGAAGCGTTCCAGATGCACTTGATGGCAAATGCCGTTGCCGGGACGCGAGAACCTCACGCCGTATTTGGCCGCCGCCGTCTGCAGATAGCGATGGTCGTCCGCATTCATGAATCCGCATTGCAGGGTGTTGTGGTCAACGTACGCCACGCTCAATTCCGTTCGTACACGCGGGATCTTCATGGTCTCGAATTCGAGGAAGGCCATTGTTCCCGTGGCGTCCTGCGTCAAGGTCTGGTCGATTTTCAGACCGATCTCGCACCCGGTCTTCATTTCACCGCGCACCAAATGCGCCGCGATGATCTTCTCGGCAATTGTCTTACCCATTTTCGTTGAACCTCTTGATCATATTGGTCTTGGCGTTCTGAATATGCTGCGTCATCAGCTTTTCTGCCTTCTCGGCCTGGCCGGACAGAATCGCCTGGCAGATGGCCTTGTGTTCGGCCGTCGAGCGCGCGCAACGCTGGGCGATCGATTTGCGACGATAGCGAAGCGCCTTGAGATGCAGGGGCCGCAGCACATCCATCAAAACGGCGCGTCCGCTCAATGCGTAGATCGTTTCGTGGAGTTCGTCGTCGAGTTGGCGCAAGTGGTCGAAGTCGTTGCGCGCCGTATAGAAGTCCTGCAATTCGACAAGCTGCTGAAGTTTTTGCTTCCCCGCCTCGTCCAGATGCAGGGCCGCATAGCGGGCCGCGATTCCCTCCACATGCAGACGGATGTCCATGATGTCCTCAAGGTCCTCGCGGGTAATGCCCACCACCACCATCCCCTTGCCCGAAGGACGGATCAACCGCTCCTGCTCAAGTCGGTGCAAGGACTCCCGAATGGGCGTGCGGCTCACATCGAGTCTTTCGGAAAGGCCGAGTTCAGTCAGCACTTCGCCCCGTGCGAAGACACCTGTCACAATATCGTTCTCAAGTCGTTCAAAGACCTGATCGGCAAGTGAAATCGATTTCATGATCATTTACCTTTCATTCGTCATTCATTTGTCAAAGCGTCCCGGTTCGAAGCGTTTGATCAAACCGTCGATCTCCTGCGGCGTGATCATCGTCACACGTCCCGACTCATATTCGGCGTCGACCCATTTCTTGATTTCCACCACAAGCGGATCGTCCTTCAAGATCCGGTCTGTTCCCGCAAGGCGATACCGCGCATTGAGCCAATAGGCGATGCCAGCCGCACCGGAAGTCTTGCTGATTTCCACGCGCGGAGGACGATTCAAGAGTTTCGTCGTATCAAAGATGTTGTAGATCTCCTCGTCCTTCAAAAGCCCGTCCGCATGGATGCCCGCGCGCGTCGCGTTGAAGGAACTTCCGACAAACGGCGTCATCGGCGGGATGGAGATGCCGATGTCTTTTTCGAAATACTCGGCGATTTCCGTGATCACCGTAGGATCCATTCCGTCCATCGACCCCCGCAAGGACGCATACTCGAACACCATCGCCTCAAGCGGGATGTTACCCGTACGCTCGCCGATGCCCAACAAGGAGCAATTCACCGCACCGGCGCCGTAGAGCCAGGCCGTGGAGGCATTCGCGACTGATTTGTAGAAGTCGTTGTGTCCGTGCCATTCAAGGCACTCGCTCGGCACGTCGGCATAATGCTGAAGGCCATACACGATGCCGGCCACGCTGCGCGGCAGCGCGGCTTCTGTGTAAGGCACGCCATACCCCATCGTGTCGCAGGCGCGGATTTTGACCGGGATTCCCGCTTCGCGCGAAAGCTCCTGCAGGGCGTTGACAAACGGCACCACAAAGCCGTAGAAGTCCGCCCGCGTGATGTCCTCCAGATGGCAGCGCGGAATCACGCCATCCGCAAAGGCGTCCTTCACCGTCGCCAGATAATGGTCGAGCGCCTGTGCGCGGGTCATCTTCAGCTTGTTGAAGATGTGGTAGTCGCTGCAGCTCACAAGGATGCCCGTCTCGGCGATGCCGAGCTCGTGAACAAGATGGAAATCTTCCTTGCTGGCCCGAATCCACGTGGTGATTTCAGGGAACTTGAGATTCATCTCGCGGCACTTCTCCAGCGCCTGGCGATCCTTCTTGCTGTAGATGAAAAACTCCGTCTGGCGGATGATTCCGTAGGGACCGCCCAGTTTCGAGAGCAGCGAATAGATGCGGGCGATCTGATCGACCGTATAAGGGGCGACCGACTGCTGTCCATCCCGCAGCGACGTATCGGTAATCCAGATTTCCTCGGGCATGTTCATCGGCACGCGCCGATGGTTGAACGAGACCTTCGGCACAGTTCCATAGGAATAGATATCACGTTGCAGATTCGGCGTCGCCACATCCTGCAACGAATATTTATATGACTTCTGCTCAAGCAGATTTGTCTTGCGAGACATTTCAAGCATGAATAGATCCTCCTGTGCTTTTGTATTTTTGTATACAATTATACATCAAACACGTACCCAAGTCAAGAGTTGTCATCGTGTTTGGAAATGATGCGATTAGTGCGCTGCGTGAACGGGGGAGGAGATGCGGGAATGGACCTGGCTGCGATAGAGCGACCAACCGTTGTTGAGGGCGAAGGCAAGTCCGCAGACCCACATCGTGGGAAGAAGAAGCGCGTGGTTGCCCGAAAGTTCCGCCACCATGATAACCGCCGTCAGCGGCGTGCGGATCGTCGCCGCGAGGAAACCCGCCATGCCCACGAGTGCGACGGATGCCGGGTGGAGTCCGAACGATGCCGGAAAGATCGCCGTAAACGCGGCGCCGCAAGCCGCACTCAGCGAAGCCCCGCAGACGAGCGCCGGACCGAACACGCCGCCCGAGCCGCCGCTTCCTACGGTGAAGCTTGTCGCGAACACCTTGAGGACGAAAATCGTAAAAAAGAGCGCGGCCGTCGTCCAGGCCTGCGAGGTCCCGAAGAGACCGGCCGTGTCAGGCTGGAACGCCAGGCGAATCAGATGATATCCCGTACCCAGCACATCGGGGAAAAGAAAACCGAGCAATCCCGTGACCAATCCACCGACGGCGACCTTCATCCAGGGCGTGCCCTTCACATGACGGAAGATTCCCGACACGCGACGGAATGCGTGGATATAGAACCTCGCCCCGATCGACACGACAAGCGCAAGCAGCAGATAAGGCAGCAGACGCAGTCCATCGTCATACACATAGACGGGCATCTGGAACATCGGCGCCCAACCATAGAAAATCGCATAAACAGTATAAGACACCGCCGAAGCAATGAAGGCCGGCAAGATCGCCTCGTATTCCATGTCGAGACCGGAGTAGAGAATCTCCGCGCCGAACAGCGCACCCGCGAGCGGCGCGCGGAACAAGGCACCAATACCGGCAGCGAGACCGGCGATCATCATCCGCCGCCGTGTCGCGCCGTCCCAGTGGAAAAGACGCGCCAGATTCGTCCCGCACGCGGCACCGATGAGCGTCATCGGTCCCTCATAGCCCGCACTGCCGCCGGAGCTGATCACCAGCGCCGACGCCACGGCCTTGACGGGGATGATGCGCCACGACATACGGCACTTGAGACGATGATAGACGTAGATGGCCGAATCCGTTCCACGCGCATGCGTACCGGGCGAAATCCACTTGATGAGCAAGGCCGCCAGCATCGCGCCCAAAGCCGGCAGCACGAAAAGAAGCCAACGGCGCCCGTCGCACCAATCCGCCGCCGAGACGAGAGGACGCAGCAAACCGCCCTTCTCCAGCAATTCCGGCCGTCCGGCAAGGCCGCACAGCAACCACGCGTCCAGATGTTCGATCAACCAGTGGAAAGCCGCCGTTACCAGTCCGACGGCAAGCCCCACAAGCGTCGACTGACAGAACAACCGCCCATTGCCGGCACTGAAGCCACCGCCGGCAATGAAAAAGCGGAACGCGCCAATGCCGATTTTACGGAACACTGTTTTTCTTCAACTTGTCGATTTCATGCCCCAACGCCGCACCGTCCTTACGCGCACGCGCCTTGAGGAACATCCGAATGGGCGCACCTTCAAGTCCGAAGCGGGCGCGCAGCGCCTTCTCGAGATAGGACTTGTAGGCGTCCGTCACAAGCTGGGGATCATTCACGAAAAGACGGATCGTGAGCGGATCGGTACCGACCTGAAGTCCATAGTAGATCTTCAGACGGCGACCCTTGATCATCGGCGAAAGCGTCTTCTTCTGCGCCGTCTCGATCGTCCGGTTCAGCACGCCCGTCGGCAAAGTGGCCTGCACGCTCGACGCCACGGCATCGATGGCATCGACGGTACGGCGCACATTGTAGCCGGTCTTCGCGCTGCAGAAGACAATCGGGGCAAAGGAAAGAAACGGCATCATCTGGCGCAGCACCTTCGTCGCGGCGTCTTGCTTGACGCCATGCGCCTGAGCGAGATCCCACTTGTTCATCAGGATCACACATGCGCGGTTCGCCTCGAGAATCTTGCCGGCGATGCGCATATCCTGCTTCGTGGGACCCGGTTCGGAGTCCATCACCAGAAGAACGACATCGGCTTCTTCGATCGCCTGTTCGCTGCGGAAGAGCGAGAAGTTGTCCACACTCGTCTTCGACATCGCCGTATGGCGCTTCATGCCCGCCGTATCGACAAGCGTGTAGTGGCGCGCCGTCGGGCCCTCGCCGATCGTGAACGGCACGTCCACCGCATCGCGCGTCGTTCCGGGAATGTCGCTCACGATCACGCGCTCTTCATTGAGGAGCCGGTTGATGTACGAACTCTTGCCGGCGTTTGGACGCCCCACGATGGCAACGCGCAGCGGACGCGCCGCATCGGCCTCCGGCGACGGAGGCGGCAGCTTAGATGTTGCAAATTCAACAAGCGCGGGAATGCCGCGGCCGTGTTCAGCCGAGCACGGGAAAACCGGCATGCCGAAGGACGCAAACTCGTCCGCACGCGCATCGTCGTCCGCCGAATCGCACTTGTTCGCCACGATCGCGCACGGCACGCCGCTTTCGCGCACGCGCTTCAGCACTTCTTCGTCGAGCGGCGTAATCCCTGCGCGCGCATCGACCACCACAAGGCACACGGCGGCATCCGTCACCGCAACGGCAGCCTGCTGGCGCGTTTCGGCGGCCAGCGGGTCTTCGCTGCCGGGCGTGCGGTCAAAGGCGAGTCCGCCCGTGTCGACCAGCAGGAAACGACGGCCATTCGCCTCGACTTCTCGCGCCACACGATCGCGCGTCACACCCGGCTGGTCGAAAACGATGGCAATGCGTTTGCGCGCGATGCGATTGAACAACGCGCTTTTGCCCACATTCGGGCGGCCCACAATGGCGATAACATTGGATTGCATAAAATCTTCCCGCGCGTCTAGATGATTAGAAGACGCGTTTCTTGTACAAATAGAACAACGTGCCGATGATCGCAATGGCGAGCACCCCTGAAATACAGCTCAACACCAGGAACATGTGCGCATCGTGCTGACCGGGCAGATCGATGTTCATGCCGTAGGCACTTGAAATCACCGTCGGAACCGCCAGCAGAATGGAAGCCGCCGTCATGTACTTCATGATGTTCGACAGGTTGTTGTTGATCAACGACGCAAACGTATCAAGCGTTCCATTGAGGATGTTCGCGTGAATCGTCGCCGTCTCAAGCGCCTGCTGGTATTCGACGGCGGCATCGTCGAGCGTATCCTGATCGTCTTCGGACAGGTTGAGCTGACGCGCCCGGTCGAGACGGTGAATGAGAATGTCGTCCGCCTTCAACGACGTCGTGAAGTACACGAGCGACTTCTGATAGGTGAGCAGCTTCAACAGCACTTCATTCGAAATGGATTCATGGAGGGAATCTTCAAGGTCTTCGATCTTGGCGTGCATGTCGCGCAGATAGCGCAGAAACAGAACCGCCGCGTGCCACAGCAAACGGAAGAGAAAACGGTTGCGCTCCTTCGGCGGGCACACGCGACGGATCTGGTCGAGGAAAGCGCCCGTCACAGGCGTCGTCTGCGAACAGATCGTAATCACGCTCTCGCCGAAGAGCACGATGCCCAATGGCAGCGTTTCGTACGGCAACACGCTTTCATCGTCTTCATCGCCGCGAACAGGGAGCGGCACGTGCACAATCACCAGATTGTAACCGTCTTCGCTCTCGAAACGCGGACGTTCTTCGCGGTCCAGCGGGTCGGTCAGGAAGTCCCGCGGAGCCTGCGAGAAGTTGAGCACCTGCTCAAGCTCTGCCGTCGACGGCTCCGCGAGATTGATCCAGCACGACGGACCGAACGTCTCGGTCTTCGTGAGCGCACCACTCTCCCATTTGTAGATCGTCATCATGACGATGTCCCTCCCCGCGCGCGCTTAGTCGAGCGCGGCTCCGTAGGTCGTCCACGCGGTCGCCGACCAGTCGGGACGGAGCAGCTTGTTCGCCGCCTCGCAATTCGTGAAGCGCATCGCCTTCGAATCAAATTCGAGGCGCTTGCCCGGGAAGCGGGTCGCCACCGTACCGAGAATGCCCATCAGCGAAATCTTGCCGCCGAGTTCGAACGGCGTATTCGTCGGACGGTTCTCCAGCACCGCGCGCAGGAATTCCGCATAGTGGTTGCCCACGCGCGGATACTTCTTCGCCGGACGCTTGAACGCCTTCATCCGCACCTGCGGCACGATGCGCACGCCGCTCGCACCATGCGAACCGTACATCACCGTTTCCTTCTCGCACTTGAGCCAGGCGCCCGCCCAGCCTTCCTTGAGCGGATCGAACTTCTGGTCGGGCTCAAGCGCCGGCGGCCGCGGCGCCGTGCGATTCACGTCATACCAATACGCCGTGAAGGCCTTGCGCGAGCCCTTGGCGGGGAATTCAAGCTTGTAACGCGGATTGAGCGGGAACGAATACGGCGTCTTCGCGGGATCGAATCCCGGCGCATCCACGGTCACGGCCGTGGGCAGATCGAGATCAAGCGCCGTCACGAGCGGGCCGAGGATGTGGCACACCCAGTCCGTAAAGCATCCTTCGCCATACGGATACCAGCAACGCCAACGACCGCCCGGCGCGATGTTCTTGAAGTACGGACGGCGCGTCGCAAGCGGACCCTGCCAGAGCTCCCAGTCGAGACCCGCCGGAATGGCCGGATGCTCATTGATGAAGTTCGGCGGTTCGCAGTAGAAGAAACGCACGGCGTTGCAATAGATGTGCGCCTCTTCGGCCTGGCCGAGTTCACCGCTCTCGCACCATTCGCGCAGATCCTGCGTGCCCGGCCAGGAATTGCCCTGCATGCCGACGTGCGTGATGATACCGGCCTTCTTCGCCTCGCGCATCATCGCCACCGTTTCGACGAAGGTGTGTCCAAGCGGCTTCTCGCAGAACACCGGCACCTTGTACTTGAGCGCCTCGAGGAACGCGACACAGTGCGAAAAGTCCGGCACCACGATCGACACGGCATCGAACTGACCCGCGCACTCCTTGAGCATCGTACGATAGTCTTTGTAGAACTTGCAGTTGGGTTGACGCTTGCGCAGCCAACCGAGCGAACCTTCGTAGACATCGGCCGCACAGACGATTTCCGCAAGACCCGAGTTGAGGAAGTTCGTCAAGTCGCCACGCGCCTGTCCCCCCGTGCCAATCGCCGCGAGGCGAACCTTGCGTCCACCATAGTTGGGCTTCTTCGAGGCACTCCAAGAGCACTGCGTCGCGCCGGCGAGGGCCGCGCTACCAGAGATTTTCAGAAAGTCACGCGTTGTCAGATTCATCGAGATTACTCCTTTAATTTACTTGTCGTACACTTTTTCACCGGAGCGAATGGCCTTGTAGACCTTGCACTCCTCTTCGAAACGGCGCGCATAGCGGTCGTTGCGCGCCTGGTCGGTCTTGCACATCTTGAAGCCCGGCATGTCCGCACGCGGATTGGTCTTCAGACGTTCCTTACCCGCCTTGATGATGTTCAGCGCCTCGGCGTAGGCGGGCTTGCCCTTGAGAGGCTCGAGGATGCGGGAGAACTCCGGACGGTCGAAGTTCAGCATCTCGCGCTGCTTCCGGCGGTCTTTCGCGCTGTTGGCCACGCGAATACCCGAGAGCTTCTGCAGCTGTCCGAATTCCGCACGCGTGAGCGGCATGCGGCCGCCGCTGCTTTCCGGCCAGGCGACTTCATAGCGCGGCCAATACGGCGCATTGATGTCCATCCACGTAATCACGCGCATGCACTCCTCAGGCGTGATGCCGCACTTGCCGTGCGCGGGATTGAGGAAGTTCGTGAGCTTCGAAACGCGCGCGCCCCAGGAGAGCGCCGGCAGGATTTCGGCCGGACCGCCGCCCGCCTCGCGAATGTAGCCCTGGCCCCAGAGATCCACGTAGGAGGCGTTGAAGTACGCACCCTTGTCGCCGCTGAGGCAGAGCTTCTTCGCGGGATCCTTGCCGTAGTCGTGGCACGCGACGCACCGGCGGTTGAAGATGGGCTGCACTTCCGTCATATAGGAGTAGAAGTGCGGCGGCGTGCCCTTCTCCAAACCGAAGAGGTTGTACGCGCCATCGAGCTTCGAGGGCGCACGCTGCATCGCGAGCGCCTGCTTGTCCGTCTTCGGCACATCGCCCACGCGGTCTTCGTGGCAGCCCACGCAACCGTAGAGTTCGCCCGGCTGGAGATAGGCGCCGGAACGCATGGACTGCACCATCTTGCCGTCCTTGTCGAGCGCCTGGAAATACACGTAAGTGTTGCCGGGCACTTCAAAGTAGGCGGAACCGTCCTCTTCCACCGGCACGGTGCCGAGGATGCGCTTGTTCTCGAAGGAATGCCAGTTCATGCACGCGGCCTGTTCACCGTGGCCACCCCAGCCCCACGGCCAGGTCCAGCTGCGCTTCTCGGGACTCTCGATCACGCGCAGCGCCTTGATGGACCCCTTCTCGACGCCCTTCATGTGCGTACCGATGTAGACGTTCTGCACATAGAAGCGGCCGGGCGCGTTGGGAGCCTCCCAGTTGCGCTTGGTCTCGATGACCGGCGGCTTGCGCGACGCGCGAAGCACGATCGGCGCATGGCAGCCGGGCGCTTCGGTGTGGAAGAGCACTTCGTTGCCGTGGAGGTCGAGATAGACAAGACCCATTTCCTCGCCGCGGCCGGTCATGCGGCAGCAGATGAAGTGCTCGTCGTCGAGCGGGAACGGATCGGCGTATTTCAGGCGGATGCCGCGCGTGGAGTCGAAGTCCTGGCGCACGGACCCTTCGTTGCCGTTGATGTAGTCGCGCAGGTCGAAGTTCGTGAGATTGCTCTCATGGCAGCGATTGCGGAAGTCGGCCGGCCAGGTGCGGACGATCGGCTTCTGTCCGTCGACGCCGAGGGAACGGTCGATGATACCGAGCGCGCCCCACGGCCGGTCATGGCAACTACCGAGCGTGGCGATCACCTTCGAGGGGTTGGAAAGTCCGCGGGCCTCGATGACGCCGCCCGGGCTCGTCGTGTTGTTGCCCCAGTAGATCGCGTGGCGGGTGCCGTCGGGGTTGCACACCCAGAGGCCTTGCGCATCGCCGAAGTTGCGGTCCACGTATTCCCAGCGATCGTAGAGGATGCGTCCGTCGGCGAGCACGGAGGCGTGGCCCTCGAAAAGCGTGGACTTGCCGATCTGGTGGATGTTCGCGCCATCCGGCTTCATGCGGAACAGGTTCGCCATAATGTGGCGGTTGCACATGCAGTACTTGGGCTCGCGCGTGGAGCCGAAGAGGATGTCGCCGTCAGGGAGGAAGATCGGATCGATATCCGAAACACCCTGCGCCGATGTCAGCTGACGGAGGTCCGTACCGTCGGTGTTGATCGTGTAGATGTGATAGTTGTCCTCACGGCCCTTTCGCATCGAGAAGACGATCTTCTTGCCGTCGTAGCTCACCTCGGGATCGCGCGGGGTGCGTCCGGCGACTTCCGGAAGCACGTCGCGCACGGATCCGGACTTCGGATCGAGCGCCCGAAGAGCGCCCTTCGTGTTGTAGCTGTTCTGGTTGATTTCACCGCACTGGAAGAGCGTGGCGGTGTTGTGGTGGTCGCCACGGTACTGGGGACGCTTCACATAGAGGATCTCGTTCGCGTTGACGAGCGGGTTCTCCTTCACGAGCGCACGCACGAGGAAGGCCTCAAACGCGTTCCGACGGGTCGCCCCGCCACGCGCCTTCACGATTTTCGCGAGTTCCGCGCGCAACGCGGCGGCCGGATAGCCGGGGAACTTGCCCGCGAGCTCGTCGATGGCCTTTTCGGCGCACTTCACGCGCGCGTCAAAGGCGGCGTCCGGCACCGCCGGACGGTCGTCGAAGTCCGCCGCGCCGATCGTGCCTTCAAAAGTCACGTCGTCAACCGTGAGGTGGCACCAACCGCCGGTTCCTTCGTCCACGACGCGGAAGAAGACGTCCTTGCCAACCGCAGCCGGCACGTCCCAGCTCTTGGTCACGAGCGGCTGGGCGTTGTTGCCGACTTCCCGCGCGAGTTCCTTACCGGTCGCACGATCGATGAGCGCCAGATAGCACTGGTTGCGTCCGCCGCCGATCTTGAAGGTGATCTTCGGTCCCGTCAGGCGCACCGTCGGGCTCTCGATCACGCCCGTCTGTCCATCGTCGGGATAGCCGCGCTTGGTTTCCAGCGTGGACATGAACCACTTGCCGCCCTTCACGTAAGTCTTGTTGTCATGGTGCTGCTTCGCACGATCGCTCACCACCACTTCGAACGCACCGTCCACGACTTTCCAGCCCTGGAGGTTGCCGCTTTCGAAATCGAACACCGCAGCATTCAACGTCAATGCCGCGACCGCTAGGCCCAACATGGACCAGGTTTTCGAATCCGACAGGAATCCGCATCTGTTTTTCATTTTCACCTACCTGTTTGACCACAATTAAATTCACGAGGCGGGAACACCGACACGATCGTCCCGCGGGAAACACGAGCATTATACCATAATTTCCCGATATCTACGCAAGCTCATTTCATTTTTGGCAAAGAGGCCGTCGGCTTCGGGAATCGTCCGTTCATCGCCCCTGCCATTCGATCAGGGGTTCTTCGCCTTCGCGCTCAAGAAACGCCGCCCCAGCGACAAGGTCTCTTCCGCCAGCTTTTCGCACGTCCAGCCGGGAGCCGGCGGCGCAATTGGAAGGCGACCGTCGATCCACTTGTCCTGGAAGGCGGCAACATCGGCCTTGGCATTGGACCCCTTCTCCCTGGCTGCGCGCACGAGGCGCAGGCGGGCGAGATAGTAGTCCTTCACCGTACCGCTCCAGCACCGCGCGGCATACCCGTCCAAAGCCGGGCCCCAGGTCGTAATGATGCGCCGGGCGTTCGTTTCGTAGGCGTTCGCCAGCGTCTCGTTGCCTTCGGCGCACGCCCGCGCGGACGCGATCCACCGCCGCACGTCATGCGTGGGATGCCCCGCCAGGACGGCATCCGTCCCTTCGAGAAGACGATAGGCCGCATCGGCATCTGCGGGTTTTCTCGTCGCGAGGAGGAGTCCCGCCACCTGGCCCGCCTCGTGCGCCACCTGCACCGCGAAGTCCGCCCGGAAAAGCGCGTTCGCACGGTCGCCCTGTTCGCGCGCGAGGGAAAGCATTTCCCGCAGCGCCGCCTGATGTTCGTCATGGCCATAGGGCTCGCCCTTCACGTTGTAGGGATCCAGCATCCAGTTGAAGTGGACATGTTTCGCAGGGATGTCGTTGTTCCACTTGCCATAATAGCCACGCCGCATCGCCTGCCAATAGGCGGCGGTTCGGGCACCGTCGAGTCCCCAGCGGCAACGCGAATAGTTCGCAAGCCAGGCGTCCGTATCGATCAGGCGGTCACTCCATCCGGCACACGACACAAGCTCGAAAACGGTATCGTTCTGCTCCATTCCCTCCGGCATCGTGCCGTAGGCGAAGAGATTGCCGCGCAGAGGGCTCGCGAGCGCCGGCAGATGTCCGTTGGCGTAGAACCCCAGATCGGCCGTGAAGAGCGTGTTTCCGCCGAAGTTCGGAATCGTGCTCCATGTCCACCGCTTGCCGTGGAAGCCCGAATGGCGCACCCAGCCCCACTGCACGCGCTTCTCGCGGAACGAATAGTTGTTGACGGCCATTTCCAGGATGAAGAGCTTGTCGTCCGGCACCGTATCGAGCAGCGCCTTGGCCCGTTCGGGCGTCCAGGTTCCCGTGTCGAGGAACATCCAGGCCATAAGCGTCCACACGGCATTGGGATTGGCCGCCTTGATGGCATTGTAGGTGGCCGCGCCGCAGGCCTTGAGTCCGCGCCGGATGGAAGCCTCGTCCTTCCACGGGAGCCCGCATTCGTTGAAACTGTCGGCCAGATAATAGGTACCCGGACCGAACTCCTTTTCCCACTCGCGGATGAAGTCCGTCCCGATCTGCATGAAAAGCGGGTCGTCGGGAAGAACAAACCACGCCTGGTGACCACCCCAACCCCAGCCGGTCTTCACGATCTTCGCCTGCGGCGCGACGCGGCGAAGGCCTGCGGGAACGACGCCGGCGAACCCCTGCAGCACGGCGTCCATGCCGAGTTCGCGCAGGCGCTTCATGATCGCGTGCTGGATGCGGACCGAGCGCGCGAGCCACTCGGGCGGCGTACGGTCGGGGCCACCGGACGTGTTGCCCATGCGCGACCACGGCAGATGCGCGGGACCGCTGAAGGAGGCCTCGATCTCCTTTTCGGTGAGGCCGAGTTTCTTCATCACGCGGGCGAAAATCGCCTCGTAGGCCGGATAGACGAGCGGCAGGTCAAAGCCGTGAAGCGCCATCCAGTCGATTTCCTTCATCCAGCGCGCTTCGTCCCAGAACGGCGTCGTGTAGCCCATTGCGCACACCTGCATGTAGGCATGGCGGCGATAGGGCGAAACCACGCGCAGGTCGGGTGCCGACACTTCCCAGGCCGTGCGGTCGAAACGGTTGTTGCCCCACGCGCAAATGCCCGCGCCCTTGCGCGTGACATCCGTGTAGAACGCCTTCGCGAGCGTCGCCGCATCCGAGGCGCGAAGCGTGCGTCCGCCATCCGCGATCTCGAAGACGGGCCGCCCGCCCGGCGCGGCCGGAATGAGCTCCAGCCGCAGCCGATCTGCGACCTCCTGCCCGGCAAAACGCGCAATCACGCCGCGTCCCGCCGCAATCGCCGCTGCGGGGTTGGAGACGGTTCGCGCGCAATCGACGCCCGGTCCACGCACCTCGATCGGCATAAGCGTCAAGTCGCGCACGCCATAACCAAACTCCTTGTCGTTCGCGACCGTCTTCATGGGAGTTCCCGCGAATGTGCCGTCCGGCCGCTCGAAGGCAAAGCCATAATCATGCGCGGCAGCCGGCAGGTAGCACCCCGCCAACGTGCGCCCCCACACGCCGCCTTTTCCTTCGGTGAGTTCCAGCACCACGCACTTCAGAAATCCCGACGCGTTCAACTGCATTTCGACATGCAGTTTTTCGGGACGCGCCGCCGTACCGGCCACCACCGTTTTCCGCGCCCCGTAGAGTTCGCCCGGGAAGAAGTAGACACCCACCGTACGCCCGCACACCGCATTCGTCTGCACGTCAAGAAGCGTCTTCTGCGGCAGCAGCAGTTCAGCCGCCCCGGTCGGGACCACCCGCGATCCGCCCCACGCCCAAGTCGCTACAAACGCGAAACCAGCCAATCCCAACACACGAAAATTTCCAACAACGGTCTTACGATTCACAGTCGTTTCTGGCATCATCTCATTTCCCTCTTTTCGAAAATCAAAAGTTTCGCGTATTATAGCAAAATCCGAACAAGAGAGGCAAAACGAAATTGCCAATGCGTGTCAGCGGGCACTTGCTGGAAGTTCGCTTAAGTAGTATTGGACATCCCCTTTCGGTGTTCCGGAAAATGAGTGCCAGAGGGCGGGACGAAGCTTGCCGATCACAAACGGAACGAGAATCGTATCCGCCGCGTGGGCGATATGAACGAAGAGCGAATCCTTACGATAGGCATTGTGTTCCTCGTTAAAGCCCAATCGGAAAAGTTCCGCCGCGCAGGCTTCATCCGAACTAGGACGTCCCGTCTGTTCCAAATGCAAACGCGCCATCATTCGGACGAATTCAACCGCGAAACGCCGTCCAGTCATCTTGAACGCGCAGTTCCGCAAGTTGACGACAATCGCCGGCACATTGAGGTCGTGCCTTTCATCCTGGACAAACCCCGGACGGAACTCGATCATCTGCCTGTTCGGAATGAACTTTTTGTTCAAGTGGAAGGCACAAGGCGGCAAGGTGCCACCCCAGCAATTCTGATTGACCTTGTCGTAGAACGCCTTCAGCGCGTCGTAAACCCCACCGAATTCGCGATAGTAGTCCTGTTCGATCTTTTCTTTTTCGGCCAGACGCGCCAACTTGCGCGTGAATCGTCCCGGTGCCGTTTTGGACACGAAACGATAGTCCCGCTTGCGCGTAACCTCATCCCTCTTCTGGCGATCCCGCATTCGGCGCAACGTCTCCTGAATCGCACGCTCGATGGCCTCCGTGCCATCCTTGAGTGCAAGCCAATGTCCATCCCGCCAACGATAGGCGTTTTTCGCCGACGCCACACGCTCGAATAGGAAAGGCGAATCAACGCTCTGCACGATGTTGCACGCCTCCTTGCCGGACGCCCGACGCAGGCCTCGTCCACACATCTGGATGGTCGGCAGCCGGGAAGCATCACGCGAGAAGACCGTCTGCACATCGGGCTGGTCGAATCCCTCCGTGAGCATGGCCACATTCGCGATGACGGGAACTCGTCCCGACTCGAACATTTCCATCTGGAGGTCCTTGTCGCTCTTTCCCGTCACGACCTCGCAGCCGATGCCACCCGCGCGCAGAAGTTCCTGGAACTTTTCGCATTCGGCGATCGTGGAGAAAAAGACAAGGCTCTTGCCCCATCTTTTCGGATCGGCGAGGTAGAAGGCGGCGACCGTCTCGACATCGTATTTCGGAATCAGGAACGAATTGAACGGACTCAAGAACCTCTCACGGATCAGGCGAGCGATCGAACACGTTCGAATGCTGTCCTGGAAGGAAAGTTTCATACGGTCCGTGCGCATCGGCGTCGCCGAGAGTCCCAACGTCAATGAGCCCTGCATTTTTTCGTAGAGCATCACACAACTCTGTGTCGCCTCGTGATGCGCTTCATCGAGCACCACGAGGTCTGCCTCCGGCGGATTCGTGGCGAAGAGAGAGACGGGGTGAATCTCATCCTGGTAGAGATCGCGATTGGCGACCATCATCTGCTGGAGGAGACGATGACGAGGGGCCACCCAATTGACTTTCAGACGCCTCCCGAGCTTTTCCTGCAGACGATGGATCGTCTCAAGCGCCATGTAGGTCTTTCCGGACCCCACGGGAGATTCGAGCAGAAGGGAATTCTGCGACCGTTCTGTGAATCCCGCCACGCAGGAGGCAATCGCCTCCTGCTGGTAGGTACGAACTTCGTATTCCTGCATCAGGCCACCTCGCGGGCAAACGAAATGTCTTTCAAGTAGAAAGAGGAAGTCTTCCGCGTGTTCGGATAGAGGTCCATCAAATCGAAGTCGCGCGAGAGAATCGTCCCCGAAAAACCACGCAAAGGCGCAAAGTCGTTCAAAATCTCGGCATGATGCGTCGTGACTTCCGATGCGAAGTTGAGCAGATCGGCCACCGAACAGCCGACCGGCAGCAGTACACGCTTCTTCTCGCCGATGTTCGACAAGTCGGTAACGCCATAGCGCACGCAGGGATCGTCCGCCAACTGGTAGAGACGCTCGCGCAAGAGCATCTGGTTGCGCGCGTTTTTCACGCTGCGCTTCACCATGTTCTCGAGCATGACCAATTCGCCGACCGAGGCTTTCGTACCCGCCGCATCGCACATTTTCTGCTGCAGGAGTTCCACGCCGGAAGGATTGCTGAAGGACCCCAGCAAACGGCGAAAATGCTCGCCACTGTTGTCCTTGATTTCCATTCGCGTGCGGAAGATCGGTGCCTCCGCCACCGCGCCGTTCGAACAGACCTGACGCCAGGTCGCAAGACTCATGTCAGGCGCTCCGACGCCATCCACCGGCACACGGCACCTTACATGGACATGATAGGAACCGTCATTCGGCACATCCCACTTTTCGTCAAGATCGAGCGTGGCGCTCATCACGCCATCCTCATAGACAACCTCCTGCAGACGCGAATCGTCGTGCAAGACATTCTCGATGTAGCGAATCGGCATGGGAAGACCCTTGTTCTGAGTAACCCCCAGAACCGTTTCCGCCTCGGTATCGACCGTCATGCGCAAGGGGATGTCCGGTTCCTTCTCGGCGGCACGCGTCATCACCTCCAAGGGCGTGAAAAATCCGAACGTGGCGAACGGAATGCCCAGTTCGGAAGCCATGCTCTTGTAAAACCGTTCCGTCGGACGGTACGAAGTCCCCTCCACGCGGATGCCGTGGATTTTCTCGGCATCGCTCACCAGTGCCTCGGCCATCCGGCGAGGCGAGGTGACAACGGGTTGAAAACGCGAACCAACACGTTCGTGCAGTGCAAGTTTCATACTTTTTCCTTCTTTTTATGTTTTGTTCTATTATTGATGATTCAATCTTGGTTAGGCCGCGTCATAATAACCGCGGCCTTTGTCCTTCCATTTCTTTTCGACGCGATTAACCGTCACACTGACGGCACCGGGGGTCATACCAAACAACTGACAGACATCTTTCATCGAATGCTCGTCCATGACACGCGCCCAGTAAATCTCGGCCGTACGGGGCGAGAAACATTCGTGCAGGAAGTTTTTGACGGCGCGACGTACACGTCCGAGACTTTCCTGATGTTCTTTTTCCGCCTGACACATCTGATAATATTCTTCCGCCGCGCGCGTCATAATCGGCCCGTCCTCGAGAATCTCCCCCTCATCGGTTTCAAACGGGACATCCAGGTAGAGACCTTCGTTCTTATACGCATTGCTGCGGAGGACATCCAACAGCAGAAGCTTGGCCTTCCAACAAGCTGCGGAGGTCCATTCCTGGATATCTTCAGAAAGTTCTCCCTTCGTCACAAGAAAGAACGCAAGGGTGTAAACCGCTGCGTTCGAAGCAATTCCTTCGTAGTCCCCGTCAAAAATTGACGAGGAGAATTTATTTTTGAGGTACCGTACAACCGCTTTCAAAACCTTCCCATACTGCTCCGCAACACGCTTTTCCACCTTCGCGGAAAGCTTCTTGCCAAAGGCCATATCAATCAGATTGCCCTTATTAACCTTATCATATTTGTTATTTTCGTTCATACGACTTCCTTCTTTTCTGGCCCAAAACATTCATGCACAACCACGTGCATTTTGTTTTTTCGCGCCTCTCATTAGCAAAAGCCGTGCCAAGGTTTTCGGCAGGAAAAGATACGCTTCTCCTTTGTCAAAAACAAAATCATATTAATCTCAACAATGTTATTGCATAAAAACAATAATACTGATAAACTAATGCGCATGAACACAACCCCTTCCAAAAAAAGAGCCCTCATCTCGATCATCAGCTACGATCAGGACACGGCACATCTCCCTCCTCGCAAGGAAGGTCTCTCACAGAAAGAATTCTTCCAGCAACAGAGCGAATTCATTCGTAGCCACCGCATCTTTGACCTCGCCACAAAAAGCTGGATTCCTTTTGAAGAAACCGAGCAAGAACTCACGGACAAGAACCTGTGGCGGCCGTCCGTTGCACTGGCCATGTACGACGACCTCCATTTCAACACCTACTACCTTCTCTATGATCAAAAGGCGAACGAGACCCGTCAGAAACTGAAGGACCAGATCTGTAAAGACATTCGAGAAGTCACCCAAAATCGTTTGTCTAGCTTTTCACTCGAAGAAATTCCCTACAACTTCAAGAACGCCCGCGATTTGGCTGAAGTCTACACATTCTTCTTCAACCTGGCCAAAGAACCTCGCTTCCATGACCCCAATACGGACTACTACATCAACTGCGTCCATGGCACGAACGTGATGAGGAGCAGTCTCTTCCTCCTCACTCAGGATAGACAGTTCAGTGGTGTACGGATCCAACCGCTTCCTTGGCACAACACCAAGGACCGGGACAGATTTCGGACGGCACGCGGTGGCTACGTCCTTGACGACCCAAAAGAATTCAATAAGACTTATAGTCAACTTCGTCAATACGATATCGAAAAAGGTGTTGAACAGATCCGCAAGGGTGAAAATCCAATCGCCCAGGGCATCTACACGCTCAACGAGGACTACATCAACCAGCTGAATGAAATCCGCCGTGTCGCCGAACGAACGAAGGATCCGATTCTTCTGACCGGACCGACCGGATGCGGTAAAACGCGTATCGCCGACAACATCTGCCAGATGCGCATGAAGAAGGACAAGGCCGTTGTCATCAACTGCGCAACCCTCGGTGGAGACCACAACATGGTCTACAGTACGCTCTTCGGCTGCAAGAAAGGTACCCATTCGACCGCCTTCAAAGACACCCTGGGCGCTTTTGATGCGGCCAAAGGAGGCGTCCTGTTCCTCGACGAAATCGGCGAACTCGACCTCTCCGTCCAGCCGATTCTGCTCAAAGCCATCGAAGAACGCAAATATACGCCTCTCGGAGGCTCGCAAAAAGACACCAAGGACAGCGACTTCCTTCTCGTTTGCGGCACGAACCGTTCCCTTCGCGAAATGGTCGCACAGGGGAAATTCCGTCTCGATCTGCTCGAACGTATCAATCTTTGGCACTTCAATCTGCCGGGCTTTGCCGAGCGTATGAATACCGACCTCAAAAACAACTGCGAAAAGGTCCTTGCGCAAAATTTCTACGACTCCTACAAGCGTCAGGTCAATTTCGCACCCGACGTGCTGGACGAATTCATCCGTGAACTGAGACGGCTCGACCAGGAATTCGCCTCATCGATGGGCTCCCCCTACAACTGGCCGGGAAACTTCCGTGAATTCAACGCCATCATCTATCGCATGGCCACCCTGGCCGACCAGAACCTCATTACGAACGACATCGTCCAACACGAGCTCGACCGTGTCAGGCGACTTCGCCGCGAAGCGCAATCGCTCGAAGCCTTCAACCGGGGACAGGCCCCCTCGTCTTCCCCGTGGGGACAGTCCCCTTCGCCCTCGGAAAGCGATCTGATCCCGCTCGAATCCCAAGGGGGCCTGTCCCCGCAGGAGCAAGGGGGGCTGTCCCCTCAAGCGACAGAAGAACTGTCCTCGCAGGACATCGATCGGATCATCGCCGCTTTGAAGATCAATCCAGACCTGCCGCCGATCGAACGCGCCCAGCTTCGGGAAGTCATCCGTGTTTGCCGCGCATCGCGCAATCAAACACAGGCCTACCGGACTCTCTACGGGAAATCGGACAACAATTCCAGCACGTTGCTCCGCTTCCTGCAACGGCACGGCACGTCCTTCAACGCCATTTGCAGCGTCCACCTCTAGTTCACACGCCGAGGTCGAGTTCGAGCTGCCCGGCCACTGTCACCTTTCGTCCATTGGACAGGTCTGGGTCGCTCGTATCGTAAACGACGAACTTGAACGAGCTGTAGTGGCGCGACAACTCCTCACGGATGAAGTCGGAGACCGCCGTCACGTTGCCCGAATCGTCGTCCGAGAAACCCACGGCCACCTGGCGGCCGCCAATTCCGCCCGTGCGCTGCATCGTACGGAAGAGGTGGTCCACGAAATCGCGAATCGCGAATTCTTTCGCCAGCTCCGGTTTCTGTTCACTCGGTGCCTCCGCCAGGCGCTGGGAGAAGTCTTCGTCGTCAGACATCTTTTCCTTGAAGTCCGGACTCGTCACCGCGTGATAGCGGCACATCGACAGAAAGTAGTCGAGTTCTTCTTCGTCCGTGCCGAACTCCGTCACCTTGTCGAAGCAGAGCCGATACCCGCGAAGATTCGCGAGCATCTCTTCGCGCTCCTCTGCCGTCAGTACTTCATCGATGAAGATGCGAACCGCCCGGCGAATCGTGATGGCGGCGTGTCCGCGCGCCGTCACGATCGCGAAGATCCGCCCTTCCCGCAAGGTCTTTCGCAGTGTTTCGAACGAAGGACCCGGGGCTTCACCCTCAGCGATTTTCGCCAGCGCCGCGCGCGTGTCGCGAATGAACGCCAGGTCTTCACACGCTTCGGGCGCCAACCCTTCGCACTCGGCACGCGTATTCTGCGTCGGCGGATCCTGAAAGTCGCGAAACGCCGCTTCGCGTCCGCCCTCGGACGGCATACGGTAGTGTTCGACATCGGTCCGTACGAGCGCGAACGTTCCCGTCGACACGCTCGTCGGACGCCACACGCCATCGGCCCCTTTTTTCTCAAGGTAGATGCGCGTCGGCATGTGAAGGATGTTGTCATCCCAGTCGAAAATGTAGTACTTGAAGTCGCGTCCCACGACTTCCGTATTCACTTTTTTGCCGCCGATGATTTCCATAGATCAGAGGTTGGCGAAGGGATTGCAGCTGAAACCGCTCGAGAACGAACGACCGCCATGATCGCCGCCGACACGACGCGGTCCCGACGAGAAGCCGCCACGGCCGCCGCGATTGTTCGGCGCACCGCCGCGTCCCGAGAAACCGCCGCCCGACGAACCGCCGTTTCGGGGCGCGCCCACGGTGTCACGCGGCTTCGTGCGGGCCGTGAGGGAAATGCGGTTGCGATCCTTGTCGACCGCGAGGACGCGCACCTTGATCTTGTCGCCCACCTTCACGACTTCGTTCGGGTCGGACACAAAACGGTCGGCAAGTTCGGAGACGTGAACGAGTCCGTCCTGGTGCACACCGATGTCGACGAACGCACCGAAAGCCGCCACGTTCGTCACCACGCCTTCAAGCTCCATCCCTTGTACCACATCGGCAATCGTCGTCACATCTTCGCGGAAGGCCGGTTTTTCAAACACCGCACGCGGGTCGCGTCCCGGCTTCTTGAGTTCTTCGACGATGTCCTTCAGCGTCGGTTCACCGACATCGTTCGTGATGTACCGCTTCACGTCGATCTTCGTCGCCAGCAACGTATTCCCGACAAGTTCGCCCACCTGAACGCCCAGATCAAGCGCCATCTGCTCGACGAGCTTGTAGCGTTCAGGATGCACGGCCGAGGCATCGAGCGGATTCGCGGCGTTGCGGATGCGCAAGAATCCCGCACACTGTTCGAAGGCCTTGGGACCAAGTCCGCTCACCTTCTTCAGATCGTTGCGGCTCTTGAACGCGCCGTTCTCATTGCGCCACGCGACGATGCGTTTGGCCAGGGACGCGCCAACGCCCGAAACGCGCGTCAACAGCGGCGCCGAGGCGGTATTCAATTCGACGCCCACCTTGTTCACGCAGCTCACCACCACTTCGTCCAGCTTCGCATCCAGAAGCGGCTGGTGCACGTCGTGCTGATACTGCCCCACGCCGATCGCCTTCGGCTCGATCTTCACGAGTTCGGCCAGCGGATCCTGCAGACGGCGGCCGATTGAAATCGCGCCACGCACGGTCAGGTCGAGTTCGGGGAATTCATCGCGCGCGATTTCGCTCGCCGAGTAGACGGACGCACCCGCTTCGCTCACGCTCACCACCAGGATGTCATTGACGCGCAGCAGCTTCAGCACATCGCGGACAAACGCCTCGGTCTCGCGTCCTGCCGTTCCATTGCCCACGGCAATCGCCTCGGGATGGAACCGGTCGACGATCTTCGCCAGCGTCTCCTGCGCCTCGGCGGTACGCTGCATCGGATAGATGACGGTGTTCACGAGGAACTTGCCCGTCGCATCGAGCATGGCGACCTTGCAGCCCGTGCGAATGCCCGGGTCGATCGCCAGCACCCGCTTCTCGCCCAGCGGCGCCGCCAGCAGCAGGTTACGCAGGTTCTCCGCGAACACCTCCACGGCTGCGCGATCCGCCTCAAGCTTCTTCTCCACATTCACATCGAGTTCACAGCTCGGCGCGAGCAAGCGCTTGTACGCGTCTTCCGTCGCCAGGCAGATCTGTTCGTCACCGCGCGCATCGACAATCTCCTCGATGCGTTCGATGATCGGTTCCTTCTCGACCACGAAGCGCATCCACAGCACGCCCTCCGCCTGTCCACGGCGAATCGCCAGGAAGCGATGACTCGGGATTTCGGAAATGGGCTCCTCAAAGTCGTAATACTGCTCGAACTTCGTCGGTTCCGTCGGTTTCGGCGTCACGACTTCGCTCTTCACCACGGCCTTCTTCGCAAAGGCCTCGCGGACGAGTCCGCGCACCTCGGCGATATCAGCGATGCGTTCGGCCAGAATGTCGCGCGCGCCCTGCAGCTCCTCATCCGACCCCTCGTAGGGTTCGTGGTTCCAGATCTTGTCCGCCAGCGGCTCCAGGCCCTTCTCCTTGGCGATCATCGCGCGCGTCCGGCGTTTGGGCTTGTAAGGCTGATAGAGGTCTTCGAGCGCGTTCTTCTGCATACACGCCTTGATCTTCTCGCGCAGCTCGTCCGTGAGCTTGCCCTGGTCCTCAATGGACTTCAAGATCGTCGCGCGGCGATCTTCGAGTTCGGCATAGT
The DNA here is from genome assembly GCA_045641465.1 of Kiritimatiellia bacterium. Lineage (GTDB taxonomy): Bacteria > Verrucomicrobiota > Kiritimatiellia > RFP12 > UBA1067 > RUG572. The sequence goes on from JAZUGW010000265.1 coordinate 39,615, forward strand.
ACGAGAGCCGTTCCTGAATCTTCGAGATCTGCACCTCGTCGAGGTTGCCGTGCGCTTCCTTACGATAGCGGGCGATGAACGGAATCGTGTTTCCTTCGTCCAGCAATTTCGCCACGGCGGCGATTCGTCCCGCGGGGATTCCAAGTTCGGCCGTCAAGCGCGGCAAGACCAGCTGCGCATTCAAATCATATGACATAATCGGATGATACTTTCAACTAGATGGATTCAACAGATCGAATTCGTCAAGGCGCGACAAGACCGATGGTGATCGTCTCTTCGGGGTCGTCCTTCGGCGACGCGCCGATCTTCACCCGCTTGAGCGTCAACTCCACATCCTTGTCCGACAGGCGCCGCACCGTCGCCACGGCCGTGCCCTCGCCACCCGAGGCATTGGCCGAACGCTTGCGCGCGGTCGCGCCACGTTCGATAATGCACGTGTACTTACCCGAGGCAGGCGGAGTCATCCAGCGCGTGCCCTTCGGTTCCTGCAATTCGACCAGCACGGGATCGCCCTTCGCGCATTTCATCGCGAAGCTGCCCTCCGCCTTCACGAGACGGATGTTTTTCTTGCGGCCCGTCGTACGCCCGACGCCGGGCATGTTCTTCTCGGACAGCGCCGCCTGGCGTTGTACGCGCGCGCCAGCGCCCCCTGTCCCCACCGGGAACCCTCCGCGGAAGCTCCGATGCTGCGAGAAAGCCGAAGCGCCCAGGCAGACCGCAAAAACGCACGCCAAAATACTCGTTCTCATCTTCTAGGTCCTCTACGATTAATAGAAATTGCCCATCGCACGGAACTTCGCATAGCGCTGTTCCACAAGCTGGTCCACCGGAATCGGCGCGAGTTCCGCCAGGGCCTCCAGCACGGCCTTCTTCACCGCCTGCGCCGTGGCCTTGTGGTTCTTCTGCGCCCCGCCGGCCGGTTCCTTCACGATCGCGTCGATGGCGCCGAGGCGCTTCAGATCCGCCGCCGTGATCTTGAGCGCTTCCGCCGCCGCGGGTGCCTGCGCCCCGTCACGCCAGAGGATGCCGGCGCAGCCTTCCGGCGAAATCACGGAATAGACCGCGTTCTCGAGCATGAGGATGCGATCGCCCACGGCAATCGCGAGCGCGCCGCCCGATCCGCCCTCGCCCGTCACCACGACCACGATCGGCGTCTTGAGCAGCGAGAAGAACTCGAGCGACTTGGCGATCGCCTCGGCCTGTCCGCGCGCTTCCGCCGTATCGCCCGGATAGGCGCCGGGCGTATCGACGAACGTCACGATCGGCAGATGGAACTTCTCCGCCAGCTTCGCCAGACGCATCGCCTTGCGGTAGCCGTCCGGATTGGCCATGCCGAAATTCGCCTCGAGGTTTTCCTCAACCGTCGCCCCCTTGTGGTGGCCGAGCACGAGACAGCGCACGCCGTCGATCGTCGCAAACCCGCCGATGAGCCCGCGGTCGTCGTTCACGAGACGGTCGCCGTGGAGTTCTTCAAAATCGCTGCACATCAACTGGATGAAATCAAGCAGATGCGGACGCTTCGGATCGCGCGCCAGCTTCACGCGGTCGATTGCCGTCAGTTCCTGAACCTTCTTGGTCGCCATGTCAAATTCCTTTCTCAGAAACCGAAATAGTTCAGCATCTTCACAATGAAGCCCTTGAGCTCCGCACGCGGCACGATCTTGTCGATGAAACCGTGGGCCAGCAGATATTCGGCGGACTGGAAATCCGCCGGCAGCTTCTGGTGAATGGTATTCTCGATCACACGACGGCCCGCGAAGCCGATGAGCGCCTTCGGTTCGGTGATGTTGATGTCGCCGAGCATCGCGAAGGACGCGGAAACGCCGCCCGTCGTCGGATCCGTCAGCACGCTGATGTACGGCAGCCCGGCCTCTTTGAGACGTCCGACCGCCGCCGAGGTCTTCGCCATCTGCATCAGCGAGAGGATTCCCTCGTGCATGCGCGCCCCGCCGGAAGCGGAGCAGAGAACGAGCGGACGGCGTTCGGCGATCGCCTGTTCGCACGCGCGCGCAATACGCTCGCCCGTGCCCGTGCCGAGCGAACCGCCCATGAAACCGAAATCCATCACGCCGAGCATCACCGGCACGCCGCCCATCGTCGCCGTGCCCATGACCACGCTCTCCGTCTCACCGCTCTTCGCGATCGTCGACTCGACCTTGGCCTTGTACGGACCCGTCGCGTCGTGGAACACAAGATGGTCCGAATAGCTCACTTCACGGAACACCTCCACGAACGTGCCGTCGTCCGCCAACTGCGCCAGACGCGCCCGCGCACCAAGACGCCCGTGATAGTTGCAGGCCGGGCAGATACAGTTGTTCTTCTTCCAGTCTTCCTTGGCAATATAGCTCTTGCACCGTGGACAAACCTGCCACAGCGCTTTTGTCGGCGGAATCTTCACCGCCTCTTCCTTCTTTTCGAACCAACCCATTTCGGTCTCCTTCTTCCAAAAATCGAGGGCACTATTTTATCAAATCCAGCGGCAATAGACAATTCACTTCGCCTTCTGAACGCGTACCGTCAGAGGCGTCTGAACGACCTGCTGCTCGCGTGCCGTCGCCTCGGCCCACTGCTGCGCCGTGAGAATCTCGCCGCGGCCGGTCCATCCCTGCCCCGCCCACCAGGTGAACGGTTTGCCTTCGTCGATCGGACGAACCAGCAGCAGGTCCCCTTCGGGCGTCGTCTGAACCTGGCTGGCGCCTTCCGTGAAGATGGCCGTGAAAAGCGCACCCTGCCGTTTGATCGTCGGCTCGAAATTGGCGAGCCAGCCCTGATCCGGACGCAGGACGAGTTCGCCGTTGTGCTCCTTCGCCGCCGACACGTTGAGGCCCGGACCGCCCATGACCTTGAACGGACCCTTCACCGTGAACGTCGCCGTATGCTTCGTGAAGCGGCGACCGCGGTCGAGCGTCACCACGCGCTTTTCCGTCACCGTCACGCCGTCGCATTCGACCGGCGCATACGTCACTTCGAAAGCCGTCCGCACCGGACCCGTGGCAAGGCACTTCTGCGACTTCCAGTTGCCCGCGCAATACGTCTTGCCACCACGCCAGATGGCGAAACCGCCGGCGCCGCGCGCCGTACCGACCTTGTAGGTGTCCATCCCCTCGCCCACATCGGTGTGGTAGTGGCCGATCTTGAGCCACTTGTCGATCACGGGATAGCTCACCTTCTTGCTCCACACGTCAACACCGCTCGAGACAAGGCCTTCGCCCTTCGGCGGCGGCTGCGCGACACCCGGACCGTAGATGCGCCACGCCGTCTTGTCGTTTTCCCAGAGATAGTCGTCGAGCCGGTCGGGCGCGTAGCGTCCATAGCACACGGCCGAGAGGTCCGGCTTCGGCAGCGAGGCGTCGTTGAACACGCGGAAGGACCGCGTCACGCCGGTGACGAACGTCGAGACGAAGAGCAGTTTGTCGGGCTTCCCGTCGCCGTTCTCGTCCCAAAGCTGATACGGCAGGAACGCGCCGTCGCGTTCGTCGAATACGACGAGGTCCTTCTCGGCAAGGCCGGGCTGGGGCCAAGGCACCTCGACCGTATCCACGCGTCCACGCGCGACCGGCGCCACCGACACGCGCACGGCATCCGCATGGGCGGCAAGAACGAGATGCTTGCGGATTTCCGTCGCCGCGAGCAGGTACCCGCCCACCGCATACGTTTCTGTCGAGTCCGCCCCGAACGCGCTCACCGGACTCTCCCCGATCTGCTGGACCCACCCGAACTTGCCGTCGTCCTGTACGCAGCGGTTCATCGCCGCCCAGGCCTTTTCGATGCGCGGCAGATAGTCCGCCGCGTCGAGCAGCCCGTTGTTCACGCCCCACATGAAGGCATAGCAGAAGAACGACGTGCCGCTCATCTCGGGCAAGTCGGGGTCCTGCAGGTCGAGCAGACTGGGACCCCAGGCGCCATCCGGCCGCTGCAGCGTCTTGAGCTTCTCGCACATTTCCTTGAAGAGGTCCTCGAACCAGGGACGCGTCCGCAGATTGTCCGGCAGCTCGCGGATGACGAGCGGAAGGCCCGCCATCACCCAGCCGTCGCCCCGTCCCCAGAACACCTTCTTGCCGTTCTTCGTGCGCGGCTCAATGTAGTTGGCGTCGCGGTAGAAGAGATGTTCCTCCTTGTCGAACAGACGCGCGTGCGTCGCGCGGTACTCGCTGATCATGAAGTCGCGGTACTTCTCCTCGCCCGTGAGCGCGGCCATCTTCGCCCAGGTCGGCGGCGCCATGAACAGCGCGTCGCACCAGCACCAGCGTTCGAAGTTGAGGCGGATTTTCTTGTACGGTCCCACCCGTTGCGAAAGCGGCACTCGGCACCGCGCGGAGAGAATCTGGTCGAACGCGCGGCGCGTCGGCGCCAAGGCGGCCCAGCTGTCGTCCGCCCGGGCGAGTTCGAGATAGGTCTGCGCAATGCAGTGCAGGTTACCGTCGTAGATGTGGCCTTCGATCTGCCAGGCGTAGTTCGTCCCCACGTGGCGCGCAGCCTCCAGCGCGCCGTTCGCCGGGTTGGCGAGTCCATAGGCCGTGAGGCCCGCATAGAACGCGCCGTACGACCAATCGCGCAGATTGGCGCGACGCGGATGCGTCAGCATCCAGTCCGCCACCTTGGCGCTGTTGGCGTCGATCGTCGCAAGGTCCCACGTCGCCGGCAGCTGCGCCTGCACCGCGACGCAGACCGTCAGCGCACCGAACAGGCCGAACAATTTGTTTCTGACTCGTGTTGTCTTCATACTCGTTCTTTCCTTTGAAATCAGTATCCCATATTATCCCATTTCCCTCTCAAATACGCAAGCCCCGCAATTTACAAAACGTTCGCAAATTCGCTTGCATCGCGCGCGCGTTTATTCTATACTATATGCCATGCTTTCCAAATTCAAAGGACTCTTTTCAACCGACATCGGCATCGATCTGGGCACGGCCAACTGCCTCGTGTATGCCAAGGACCGCGGCATCGTGCTGCGGGAGCCGAGTGTTGTCGCCATCGAAGAGAAGACAAAGCGCGTGCTTGCCGTGGGCGCCGAAGCTCAGAAGATGCTCGGGCGCACGCCAGGGAACATCATGGCCATTCGCCCGATGAAGTCAGGCGTCATCGCCGATTTCGACGTGACGAAGGCCATGTTGAGCTATTTCATCCACAAGGTCAGCCCCAAGCGCTTCTGGAGCAACTATTCGTTTGCCAAACCGCGCGTGGTGATCGCCGTTCCAGGAGGCATCACCGAGGTCGAGAAATACGCTGTCGAAGACGCGGCGAAAGCGGCGGGTGCGAGTGATGTCGTGCTGGTCGAAGAGCCGATGGCGGCAGCCATTGGGGTCGGTCTGCCGGTTGCCGAACCGGCGGGCAGCATGATCGTGGACATCGGCGGCGGAACGTGCGAGGTGGCGATCATCTCCCTTTCCGGCATCGTGCACTCGCGCAGTGCGCGTTCGGCGGGCGACGCCATGGACGCGTGCATCGTGAGCCACATGCGCCGCGTGTACAATCTGCTGATTGGCGAGCGGACGGCCGAGGACATCAAGATGCAAATCGGTTCTGCATTTCCGACGGGTCAGGAAATGACCATGGATGTGCGTGGACGCGATATCGTGGCGGGACTTCCGAAGACGATGACCATCACCTCTGAGGAGATTCGAGACTCGCTCACCGAACCTGTTTCCAACATTGTCGAAACCGTTCGCACCACGTTGGGTAACTGCGAACCGGAACTGGCGGCCGACTTGGTCGACCGCGGGATTGTGCTCTCCGGCGGCAGTTCGCTGCTGCGGGGGCTCGACAAGCTGATCGCCCAGGAGACGGGATTGCCCGTCACGCGGGCTGAAGACCCCCTTTCGGCGGTGGCCGAGGGCACGGGACGGGTGATGAACGAACTCGATACTCTCATCAAGAATACGAGACGGTAATCCCCGGGAAGTCCTTCCACCGAGGAAGGACAGTTGAAAAACAGAACAGGTACATTCATTGCGGTCATCGCGCTTGTCGCACTCGGACTCTGGTTCGCGTGCGGGCGTCGTGTCGCCCAGGAAGCCGTCTATCCCGTTGAGAACGGACGCGCCTGGGTCGCGCGCAACCTGTTCACCCGTCTGAAAGGCGTATTCAATCCCGGAACGACGGCCGTCGAGAACCGCAAGCTCAAACTCGAGAACGCCGCTCTTCACCTGCTGGAAACGGATATCGCCCAGCTGCGAACCGAAAACGCCCGTCTGCGGGGGCTTCTCGACTACCGTGCCAACGTGCCGACCAATCGCTGGATCTGCGCGCCCGTGCTCGCGCGCGAGGGCGCGGGCGGCGTGCGCGGGCTGCTGCGTGTCGGACGCGGTTCCGTCGACGGGGTCTCGACCAATGCCGCCGTCATCGTGCCGGAAGGACTGGTCGGCCGCGTCGAACAGGTCTCGCTCCGAACCGCCGAAGTACGGCTCATCACATCCCCTTCCGTCAAGGTTTCGTGTGAAATCAAAACGGGCGATCCCGAACTGGGAACCATCTACGGCATTCTCGAAGGCGGCGGCATCCATACGCTCCATGCGGACGCCGACGCGTCGATCCTCTATTTCATCAACCCTCTTCGCATTCGACACATGAAGCGACGGCCCAGTTTGCCCTCGCGTGCGAAAATCATCACGAGCGGCCTTGGGGGCATCTACCCCCGCGGGCTGACAGTCGGCTACCTGACAGACGCGTGTGATGCGGACGAGACACAACTGGAACGGGAGGGCGACGTCGAGCCGGCCGTCGACTTCCTGACCTTGGAGGACGTGTTCATCCGCCGTGAAGACTAAGATCGTCCAGATTCTCTTCATCGTGTTGAGCACGGTGCTTGCGGCGGCCTGTCAGGACATGTGGCCTTCGTTTGGCGGCGCCAAGCCTCCATTCCTCCTGGCGTTGGCGTTGCATTGGGCCTTCATCCAGCCGATGGTCGACAAGGACGACCGTCATGCAGAATTGCCGCCCTTCTATACGGCGCGCTGGATTCCCGCCGTCCTTTTCGCCGGAGCCTTCGAGGACGCCCTGAGCGGCTTCCCCATCGGCTGTGCCACCGGCTACTTCCTTCTCGTCGGCACCGGGGCGCGGTTCATCCAGCATTTTGCCGTCGTTCTCAAGTCCGCCGCACTCGGATTCGTGGCCGTGACCATCTGCGCGCCCTTGCACGAGGTATGGCTTGCCGTCTGGGGCGTAGTGGGTGAAGAGACCACGCTCTTCATCCGGTTCTTCGCCGCCGTCTTGCCCGCCGCGCCTGTGGGTGCGCTGCTCTTCTTCCTGCTGCCGCGGATCGAAACGGCGATCGGCTTCGAGGGAACGCTGATGGACGGGAGGCGCGCATGAAGACCTCTGCCTGGTTCATGCTGGCCCTCGGTGCGCTGTTCGTCTTCGGCGAACTCGTGCTCGGCATTTCGCTCTTCCGTATCCAGGTTCTGAATGTCGCCGACTCGCGCGAGAGCCAGGAACAGCAGACCATCCGCCGCGTCCGCGTGCCGGGACTTCGCGGACGCATCCTCGACTGCAAGGACCGCATCCTGGCCGAGTGCCGTCCCAGCTACTGCATCCTCTGCAACCTCGAAGAGTTCCAGCGCCGCGGCGCCGCCTCGAACACCGTCGCCGCCGTCGACACCGCCGTGGACCAGGTTGCGACCGCCCTGCATCTGCCCCGCCAGATTTCAACGACTCAGATCGCCCGCCATCTGCGGACCGCCAGCGCCATTCCCCTTGTCGCCTGGCGCGACATCGATGCACACGTTTTCGCCCAGTTCTGCGAACGGATGCAGGAATTCCCGGGATTCTCCGACCACGTGGAGGCCGAGCGGTTCTATCCCTACGGCAACCTCGCGGCCCACATTCTCGGCTACACGGGACGCGGAGAGACGGCGGGGGCTGAGAACGATCCCGTCTATTTCAGCGAAAAGGACATGACGGGACGCGGCGGCGTCGAAAGCTTCTACAATCGCTACCTGGCCGGCGTGACCGGTGAACGCCACATCCGTGTCGACGCACGGGGATTCCGTCCGACCAAGGCCCGCCAGACGCTGCTCGCCGACACGAGTGAAAGCGGCGTGGACCCGGCCGACGGACTCGACCTGCGCCTGACGCTCGACATCAAGATCCAGGCCGACGTCGAACGCGAACTCCACAGCGTCACAGGCGCCTGCGTGGTGCTGAATCCGCGCAGCGGCGCCGTGTTGGCCATGGCCAGCTCACCGACCTTCGACCCGAACAAATGCGTGCCGACGCTTTCGAGCGCAGTCTACGCCTCGCTGACGAACGCACCGGCCAAACGCGGACAGAACCGTGCCATCAGCGAAGGCTATGCGCCCGGTTCCACGTTCAAGCCCATCACCGCGCTCGCGGGACTCGCCACGGGATGGATGCCCGAGGACGAGTACGACTGTTCGGGCATCTACCGTCTCGGCAATCTTCGCCTGCACTGCTGGAACCGCTACGGCCACAGCTATGTCAATGTTCGTCAGGCGCTCAAGGAAAGCTGCAATACGTTCTTCTGCAACATGGGTACCGCAATCGGTTCCAATGCCGTCATTCAGGCGGCACGGGCGTTCGGGCTGGGGGCTCGTACCGGCATCGATCTCGAGGGCGAGTACGCCGGTGTCGTACCGGACGACGAATGGAAACGCCAGTGGTACAACGAACCGTGGTATCCGGGCGACACGTGCCAGATGTGCATCGGCCAGGGCATGCTGCTCGTCACCCCGCTGCAGATGGCGGTGGTGGCGGCCACGCTGGGGAATGGCGGCGACATCTACCGTCCCTACCTTTACGCGCGTGACTTCCTCTCGAAGCCGAAACCGGTCCGGCACATTCCCTTCCCGGACGAATCGCTCGCCCTTGTGCGCGAAGGCATGAAGGACGTTGTCGACGCCGGTACGGGACGCGGCATCGCCATTCGTACCGATACTGCCGTCACGCCCAACGGACGCCACCGCCGCTATCGTCTGAATGTCGAATGCGGCGGCAAGACCGGTACGGCGGAAATCGGCCGCGGCGAGACGAAACGCAAGAACACCTGGATCATCGCCTTCGCCCCCTTCGACAATCCGACGATTGCCATCGCCATGATCGTCGAACGAGGCGAGTCCGGCGGCAAGACCGTCGCGCCGCGCGTCCACAACGTCCTCGCCGGCATCTTCGGCGAAAACGAAATTTCGGCCATACGCGCCACCACCTCGAATTTGGAAGGGAGAGACTGACATGCTGCTCGAACTCTTCGCAAAATTCAGACGCATGGACTGGCTGCTGACGGCCTCGATGGTGGCGCTCATCGCATTCGGCACGACGTTCATCTGGAGCGCCGGCGCGGCCCGTCAAACGGTCTATCTGCAGAACATCTGGTATTCCTATGCCTGCACGGCCGTGCTGGGGCTTTTCATCTACTTCGCGATTTCGCTGATCGACTATCGAAAGCTCGTCGAAGTCCTCGCGACGCCCTGCTACCTCATCTCGCTGGTGCTGCTCGTCGCCGTCCTCATATTCGGTGCCAACATCTACGGCGGCAAACGCTGGCTCTGGTTCTTCCAGCCGAGCGAAATCGCGAAGCTCGCGGTGATTCTCTTCATCGCCCACCTGGTCGGACACGTCGGCCGCGAATCCTTCAAGTGGTTCCTGGCGGCGGCGCTTGCCTTCGGCGTTCCCGCGTTGCTCATTCTCAAGGAGCCGGACCTGGGCACCGCCCTCGTCCTGGCGCCGTCCGTCATGGTGATGCTGCTCGCGGCTCGCGTCTGGACCAAGGGACTTGTCGTTCTGATCATCTCGGGGCTTCTTGCCGCCGGACTCGTTCTCGGCACCGTCTATGTCGCCGAACACAAGACCGATCCCGTCCAGAAGGCGGAAATCCTCAAACGCCTGCCGCTCAAGGACCATCAGATCAAGCGGTTGCGCGTCTTCCTCTTCCCCGACCAGGACGTCAGCGGCGCCGGCTACAATCTCCGCCAGGCGCTCATCTCGATCGGCTCGGGCGCCGTTTGGGGCAAGGGCCTCAAAAAAGGCGAACTGAAGGCGCTCGGCTACCTGCCACCGTCAGTTTCAATGAACGACTTCATCTTCGCCGTCGTGGGCGAGGAGTGCGGTTTCGTCGGCAACCTCACGGTTCTGGCCTTTTTCCTCGGTCTTCTCCTCTCGATACTGAAGATCGCCTTTTTCGCCACCGACGACCGCGGGCGACTCATCGCCGCCGGTGTTGCGACATTGATTTTCTGTCACATCTATATCAACATCGCCATGTCCATCGGATTGATGCCGATCACAGGCCTGCCCCTGCCTTTCATCAGCGCGGGACGGACCTTCCTCATCGTTCTGATGGCATCGCTTGGATTCGTCCAAAGCGTGTGCGTACACCGCGAAGAGGAAAACTAGTTTCTGCCAATCGAACAATCTAACCAAACAGACAATCTCATCAACAAAAAACTCTTAACAAATCTAAAGGAACAAATCATGTCAGTCATTCAAACCGTCGTCAGTACCGTGCGCAACTGGTTTAAACGAAACAAGATCAAGCGCGAAATCATCGTCAACGTCGAAAAACTCGAAACACGCGTTGCCGTGATGGAAAACGGCCGCCTCGAGGAATACATGGTCGAACACCCGGAAGACGAGCGCCTCGTCGGCTGCGTCTTCAAAGGCCGCATCCAGAACCTTCAGGACGACCTTCAGGCCGCCTTCGTGGATATCGGACTCAAGAAAAACGCCTTCCTCCACTACTGGGACATGCAACCCGACGTGGACGCCTTCCTCGACGAAGTCGACCTTGACGAGGATGAGCAGCCCGCGAAAAACGGCAAGGGCGGAAAGAACAACAAAGGCGGAAAGAACAACGGACGCAAGCGCGGCAAGCCGCCGCGGCTCACGACCGAGGAAATCCACGAGAAGTTCAAGCCGGGTTCGGAAATCATCGTGCAGGTCACAAAGGGTCCGATCTCCACGAAGGGTCCGCGCGTGACGACCAACCTCTCCATCCCGGGGCGCTACCTCGTCATGATGCCCGGCACGAAGACGCGCGGCGTTTCGCGTAAGATCGGCGACGCCGAAGAGCGCAAGCGTCTGAAGAGAATCCTCGACCGTCTGCTGCTGCCGGAAGACGTTGGCCTCATCGTCCGAACTGCCGGCGTGGGTGCCAAGGGCACGTCGTTCGTGCGCGACATGCGCAACCTGCTCGAGAGCTGGCACGAACTGCAGGGCAATGTCAAGAACCTCCGCACGCCGTGCTGCGTGTGGCAGGAACCGGACCTCGTGGAACGCGTCGTGCGCGACTGGCTGACCGAGGACATCGACAGCGTCATCGTCGACGACGAGCAGACTTTTGAAAAGCTGCGCGACGTCACGAGTCGCATCTCCCGCCGTGCGCGCGGCAAGGTGCGCCGTTACGAGGGGGCGGAGAACGTGTTCGAGCGCCTCGGCATCGAACGCCAGCTGCACGACGCCTTCAACCGCCAGGTGAAGCTGAAAAGCGGCGGCTATCTCGTCATCGACGAAACAGAAGCGCTCATCGCCGTGGACGTGAACACCGGCCACCACAAGGGCAAGGGCACGCAGGAAGAGGCGATCCTTGACGTGAACCTCGAAGCCGTCGAAGAAGTCGCCCGCCAGCTGCGCCTGCGCAACATCGGCGGTCTCGTGGTGCTCGACCTCATCGACATGAAGAGCCGCAAGCATCAGAAGCAGGTCTACCGTGCGCTCAAGGACGCCCTCAAGCGCGACCGCGCCCGCACGAACGTGCTGGAAATCAGCGAGCTCGGCCTTCTGGAAATGAGCCGTCAGCGTCACGAGGAATCCATCCTCTCGATGCTCTCGAGCACCTGCCCGTGCTGCGGCGGACACGGCGTCGTCAAGTCGCCGCTCGCCGTCTCCATCGAACTTCAGCGCAAGCTCACGTCCCTCCTGCGCACGGCCGACGCCGAGAAGCATCCGTTCGTGCCGAAAATCGTCATCGCCCCGGCGGTCATGCAGCGTCTCCGTACGGAAGATGCGCAGATCCTCGCCCAGCTGCAGGCCCAGTTCAACACGAAACTCACGTTCGTTTCGGAACTCCACCGCCACCCGGAAACGTATTCTATACTGGACGCAGAGAGTGGACAAGTGCTATACTCTTCAGGTGCCGGCAAACCGGCTGTTTAAGGAGCAACTATGAAAACCAAGAAAGCCCTCTCCCTTCTCGCCTGTGCGAGCGCCTTTTCCGCGCTCGCTTCGGCGAATCCGAGTCTGCTCGACCTCCTGGCGCCCGAGCCGCTTCCGTCCAAAACGCAAGGACAGAAGATCTCGGGTCCCCTGACGATTACCAGCGACCACCTGCAGGGGAACATCCACACCGGCGTCGGCGTCGCCACTGGTCACGTCAGCGCCGTGGCGGCTCCTTACCGGTTCTTGTCCAACCAAGTCTCGCACGACGAGACGGGAACCTACAAGTTCGGCACCCCGGCCCAGGCCACGACCTGCTCGAACGATGTGGACCATCTGCACTGGGAACTCCGCGGTGAATTCACCTACCTTCAGAATGAAGCCGTGATCGTGAAGGACGCCTGGCTGCGCTTCTACGACATGCCGATTTTGTGGGTTCCCTTCTGGTACTATCCGCTCAATACGGACTATGGTCTGCGCGTGCTGCCGGGCTATCGGTCCCGCTGGGGCGGCTTCCTGCTGACCAAATACGTCTACGATCTCTACAACAGCGGCGGGTCCGACCCCTACAAGCTGGGCGCCTCCTCGTCCGTCGACTACCGTACGAAAAACGGATTCGGCATCGGCCAGTCGTTCAAGTGGGACTTGCAGGAATTCGGCCGCGGCAAGATCTCGGCCTACAACGCGTGGGACGACGATTACGACCGCTATACGCGGCACCACTGGTCAGGACACCACCGCAACTACCAGAACTGGGGCAGCGACGTTGAACGCCGTCGCTATCGCGTGGTGCTCGACCACGCCGCCGAACTGACGGAACGCGACGACCTGCGCGTGCACGCGACCTACTTCAGCGATTCACACATGAACCGCGACTTCTTCGACAAGGACCATCGTCTTGAGTCGCTGCCGTCGAACGAAGCCTGGTACGAACACCGCGAACTTTCGTGGGCGGCCGGCGGAAGCGTGTCGGGTCCGATCAACGACTTCTACGGCGGCACCTCGCGCCTCCCGGAAGGCTGGGTGAATGTTGCGCCGCAGCCGATCTGGGACCTCCCGGCGAACTACGAAATGCAGACGCGCGCGGGCTACCTCAACCATGACTACGCGCGCTATGGTTCGCACGATCCGATGTACCGCTACGTGCCTTATCTCGGCGAAAACGGACACGGCGCCGACTACCAGGCCTTCCGCATGGACACCGCCCATCGTGTGACGATTCCCTTCAAGGTGGCGGATGTCGTGTCGGTCGTACCGCGTGCCGGCTATCGCGGCACCTACTGGAGCGACAGCGGTTCGCGTAGTTCGGACTACCTCAAGGCCTCGGGCGATGCGATTTTCCGCCATATCGCCGAAGTCGGCGTGACCGCCGCCGCGCGTGCCACAGGATGGCTCAACGCGCGTTGGCGCCACACCTTCGAGCCCTATCTGGACTATTCCTACCAGAACGTCCAGCTTTCCGCAGGCCGCAGTAAACGCTACTACGTGTTCGACAACTACGACCGCTCGGTCGACTGGCTGGACCAGTTCGGATTCGAAGGCCGCGGGCTGCCCTACAACTGGCACGGCGTTCGCCCCGGCATCCGCAACACGTTTGAAAAGGCGGACGACAAGGGCATCCTGCGCACGATTCTCGACTGGGATGTGTATGCGGCGATCCCCTTCGCCACGATGGACCCCTACAGCGCCGACTACGAGGGACCGCTCACCGGCTACCCGCGTAACGACGAAGACGGCCATTACAACCGTCACGGTGAACGCCAGGTGGTCCCGGGTACGCGCATCCGCTGGAATCCGTCCCGTGACATCTCGTTCTTCACGCGCGCCGAATACGACTGCCAGAACGACAAGGCCGCGTATGCGGACATCTTCTTCCGCCAGCGCCTGACGGAAACATTCTCGTGGCACTTGGGCTACATCGGCCGCGACCACCGTCTCTGGAACTATCTGCCGAGCGAACGCGACCGCTGGAACTACGAGCTGTCAAACGTCCTTCAGCTCGGCTTCGAACACACGCTGTGCGATTGGCTCGCGTGGTCGCCGTACATCCGCTTCGACTGTCGGCGCAACGAAACGGACGAAGTGGGTGCCTGGTTCGACCTGATGACGGACTGCCTGGGCTACCGCTTCCAGTTCGCGCATGAAACCGCCTACACGCGCATCGACGGATCGAAAGAAGATTGCGACAACCGCGTCTACTTCTTCATCTATCTCCGCGCGCTCGGTCCGGGTTCCATGCTCGATCTGGCCCGCTTCTAACGAAGCGATTGTCGTCTCGCCCTTAACGGGCGAGACGATAGACCGTCAACGACAGAGGCGGCAGCGTTTCGGAGATTTCTCCGTTCGCCACCGTCACCGAAGAAGAAACCTCCTTCAGCGCTTCACGATTGTCCGGCGAATTGCTCGCCCGCGCGTTCGGCCCCGTAAACACGGTCTTCTTCGCGCGCGTATACGGCGAACCGCCCTTCACGCGCACGACGCTCGGCTGCGGCGCTTCGGAACAATTCACAAGCTTCACGATCAGCGAACCGTCCGCATCGCGAATGGTCGAAGCGGAAATCACACGGCAGCGTCGTCCGTTCTTCGCCGTCATCCAGCCTGAAGTCTGCAGGAAGTCAAGGACTTCCTTGCCGCGGTTCTCGCTGAAGAGCTTCTGCACGTTCCAACTCGGATTCACAAAGTTTCCATCCGTCATCGGATAGATGAGGTCCGGCGCCCAGGCCGTGTGATTCGCATTCGCGAAAAGCGGGGCATACGCCGCAAGCTTCACGAGGTCCGCATTGCGTTCCAGCGCGCACATGAAGGCCGCCTCGCCGATGGCGCCGCGGAGGTCGCCCCAGCGGCCGACATCGCGCGTCACCGCATATTCGCCCGCGAACACCTCGTACTCGCCACGCGGACGCGTCTCGTACATCTTCGAGCCTTCCGTCATGAAGAAGTCGGGGCTGTTGTAGTAGTGTTCGTCGCGAATGTGCTGCGGGCGTCCCTGTACCGGACCGCCCCACACGTCGGAGACGATCTTGATTTCAGGATACGCCTTGGTCACGGCATCGTGGATGAGCGCGTAACGCTCGTGATAGGCCTTGCCGCCGTTCTCGTTTCCGATTTCAAGATACTTGAGGTTGAACGGCTTCGGATGTCCATTCGCGGCACGCACGGCCCCCCATTTCGAAGTCACAGGTCCGTTCGCGTATTCGATGCAGTCGAGCGCATCCTGCACGAACTCGCCCATCTTCGACATCGGCACGTTCTCCTTGTGGCTCATGCCGCAGTTGATGCAGAAGAGCGCCTTCGCACCGAGTTCCTCGCAGAGAACGAGATACTCGTGGAAACCGACGCCGTTCGCAGACCAGTAGTTCCAGATGTTCCACTGCGTGCGGCGATTCCACACCGAGCCGATCGTCTTCTTCCAGCGATAGGCTTCCGCCATCGTATCGCCCTCGACCCAGCAACCACCCGGGAAGCGCACGAAACTCGGACGCAACGCGGCCAGGCGTTCCATCAGGTCTTTGCGGAAGAGTCCGCTCGTACCGTACGTATCCTTCGGAAACAGCGACACGCAGTCGAGGTAGAACGTACCGCCCGCCGGCGCACGGAAGACGAGCTTCGCCGTCGGATCGGTGGCGTTCGCCGTGAGTTCGAGCTTCTTCGTCTGCCAGTCCGCGCCCACCCCGGTGATTTCACCCAGCGCAAACGCGGGCTTGCCAAGCGATTCGAGCGACACGACGATCGGTCCCTTCACTTCACCGCGCACCGCCACCGACAGACGATACTTCGCATCCTTCTTCACGGCGATGCCAAAATAGCCGTCGTTCGCGATACCGCCGCCCGGCTGCGCCAGAACGCGCACGCACTGCGTATTCTGCGGCGAAAGCGGCTTCGAGAAATCAGGCGTCATCGTGGCCGGGCCGACCGGGTTCCAATATTCGAGCGACGTCGACCGATTCCGCCACGACCACGGATTGCGCTTCTGATCATAGCGCCCGCCATCCTCGAAGCTGCGGTTGCGCACGAGTTCGGCATACACGCCGCCGTCGAGCGACAGCGAAATGTCTTCAAAGAAGATTCCCCACTGGTCTTCCGCTACGGGGAAACGTACCTTCTCGCTCTCGACCGTCACGACGTTCGGCGCGTTGGGATCGGTCTCCGGCATCGCCACGTCCGTGAAAAGCGGCTTCCCGTCGAGTGACATCGTCACCCGTTCACCGCGGCATGTCACTGCCAGGTCGTACCAGCGTCCCTTCTCGATCTTCGAGAAGCGCTTCCGAAAGGGCGTCGTAAAATCGTAGTTGCCTCGCGATTCCAGTCCGTGGTCGACATTGTTCCAGCCACCGTAGTTGGCGAAGATGCACTGGTCCGGACCTTTTTCACGCACATGAAGGATGAAGCCCTCCAGTCCCTCGAGCTTGCGCGCCTTCACACGCAGCGTATAGTCGCCCCACGCCTTGTCGCCGAAGCGGATGACGGCGTTCGTGACGGAGGGATTGGACTGACGCAGCACGCCGTCGACGAGCGACCATGAACCGTCCGCCTCGTGTTCCTGCGTCGCCGGATCCGGTACCCCGCGCCACAGCACCTTCCCGTCACACCCCGTCACCACGAGGTCCTTGAACTCCACCGCCGTATTCCAGGTGTGGAGAGCCACGCGTCCTTGCGGCGCCGCCCACAGGCTCGCCGCAAGCGAAAGCGCAGCGGCACCTGTCCATCCCTTGATTTTCATTCTTCTATCCTTTCTTTGATCTGAAGTTCACTTGCGCACCACATGCGTACCCGCCGCGAGGTTCCGTGTCTGGCCCGCAAAGACCAGACGCGTCGGCGCGGGTGTGGTGACGGTGAGCGTCTCGTTTTCATAGACGATCGTCACCGGACCCTTCGCGGTCGGCACGGTTCCCTTCACCGTCCGAAGCGAACCGAACTGCGGCGCAATCCGGATCTTCGCAAAACCAGGTTCAAGCGGCGTCACGCCCAGCAGATAGCGCGAGATGACATTCAGCGGCGGTGTGCCCCAGGCATGGTTCATATCGAGGTTCGGCTTGTACTTCGGGGCCCATGCCTCCAGCGTGATCGTCGCCCCCTGGTCGAGCATGCCCAGCCAGCTGCGATCGCCCGTCGACGTCATCAGCTTGAGCGCGAGATCGGCGCGTCCCGCCTCGAAGAACGCCTCCAGCAGGTATTGCGCGAAATAGACACTGCAGGCCATGCCGCGCGATGCCAGATGCGCCACGACGCGCGCCTGCCGAGCCGGCGGTACGAGTCCGAACGCCAACGCCGCCGCATTCGCGTGCAAGGACGCATGATCCGTCTTTTCGCCGTCGGCATAGACGCCCGTCGCCGCGCGGAAGAACACGCGCTGATAGGCCGCGTACACGCGCACGGCACGCGCCGCAAAAGCTTCCGCATCCGCTGTCTTCCCCAAGGCTCGCGCGATGTCGGCCATCTCGAGGAGATTGCGGTAGTAGAACGCGTTCACCACGGCATTGAGTTCTTCGAACACATAGCCGTCGCGTTCGCCGAGCGGCCAGTCGACGA
>JAZUGW010000266.1:0-8652 GCA_045641465.1 Kiritimatiellia bacterium
CAGAAGCTCGTACACAATCTTGATGAACCCCTCGACGGTCATGGTCTCCTTCGTGACCACAAGCCGGCACTCGGGGTACGCGGTACAAAGCTCCGTCTTGAACGCAGGCCCCTTCATCGTGTTCGGGGGTGTACCCTCCCGGATGCCCTGTTTCGAATAGACGCCGAGAACCGCGTCAAGAAGCGGGTCGTCTTCACGCAAGATCAACGCGTGGTCGAAATTCTTGAGAATGTTCCAAGCGGTCTTCTTGATCTCGTTGCACGGAAAGACCATGTTGACCCCTGGATTGACCGTGTCCTCGACCTCCAGCGTCAGTCCGCCAGTATGCCCATGCAGATACTGCGCCTCGCCCTTGAATCCGTAGAACCGGTGTGCGTACTGGATATTCAGATGCGAGATCGAGCGGATCGTCTTGCAGCAGCATTTCGTATTCTTGTTCATCGTGCACCTCTTGTTTCTTTCATTTCGTCTTAAGGATTCCAGGTCAGTCCAGCCACACGGCCAAATCCGCCTTTTCTCCCGACGGCGCATAGTATGAACTTTTTTCTTTCCGTTGTCTGTTGGAATAACAACGAAATGCAAATTATACAATCCTTAGACTTGCCTATAACTTGCCTCAAAGTTATCCTCATTTACATTCCCGTGCGCAGCGCGGGCGGGGGGCTAAAACGCGTCTGAGTTTTCCACACCTGTGAAATCCTCAGACGCGTCCATGGGGACTGTCCCCAAAGAAATCATCGTATTTACAGTTCCCGCCAGGACCTCAACTCAAAACCGCTCCGCAACTGACTTTTCTCGCCCCCGTAAATGACCGTCCGCGAAACGTCCAACCCAAACTGTGCGAACAGCCGATCCATCGTATTCGTCCAATCCGAACTGAACGTCGCCCCGCTTTTGATTTCATAAAGCCCCACTCGCCCGGCATTGTCGACAACGAGGTCGATCTCATTTCGATTTGAATCACGGTAGTAGTTGATGTTCCAATGCCCAGCGGCATTGGCACGTCGTTTCAGAAATTCATCCACGACCATCGTCTCAAAGAGGGCTCCACGAAGCGGATGAGCCGTCAGCTGTCCAGGTTCGGAAATGCCAATCAGGTTACAGGCGAGCCCCACGTCGTTGAAATAGAGTTTCGGCGCCTTCACAAGACGCTTGTTGAGATTCGCATGCCAAGGCTCGAGCAAGGTCACGACATAACTCGCTTCAAGCAACGAAAGCCACTCCGTAGCCACTTTGGGAGAAATCCCCGCGTCTGCGGCAAGAGATGAAACATTCAGCACCTGCCCCGTTCGCCCCGCCGCCAGTCGGAGAAAGATCGAGAACGTGCGCAGGTTCCGAAGATTCTTAAGATCCCGCACATCGCGCTCAAGATAGGTGGTTACGTAAAACGAAAGTTCATCCGCCGGATTGACGGAGGTCACATGCAGCTTCGGATAGAATCCGCGCCACATCACCTCCTCCACCGTCCGCTTCTTCAGTTTCGCCCCCAACTCGGCCATCGAAAGCGGCAACAGCGTACAAATCGCCGTTCGCCCCGCCAAGCTCTGCGCAACAGCCTTCATCATGGAAAAATTCTGTGACCCTGTCAAGATGAAACGCCCAAAACGCGAATCCTGATCAACAGACACTTGAATCTGCGACAGGAGTTGCGGTACACGTTGAATCTCATCAATGACGACCGAGGATTTTTCAAACTGCCGCAAAAACGCAATGGGATCCGTCATAGCAAATTCGCGGTCAGACAGCGATTCGAGATTGACGTACGCATGACGCGGAAATTCCATCCGCGTCAACGTTGTCTTACCGCTTTGCCGCGGCCCGACCACCGTCACAACAGGGTAGTTTCGCGCGAACTCAGCCAGCTTGGTTCTTATCTCTCGTAAAATCATGCCGAGGATTATACCATGTCCCACGCCAACAGTCTATGCAAATTTTACTTACTAAGTCAAATTTGCATAGACTCTAAAGCCTTCAACAAACGATTACCTCGTTGGCCGATATTGTAGAAAAACCAACATCCTTCCGTCTGGATGCGGTTTTCATTGCGCCGGACGGGCGTCGTAACGCTTGCCGCCCGTACGGATCGCCTCATAGACGGCCCGCTCTTCCGCAAGCCGCTTCTGATAACGCGCCTCACGTGCATGGTCGACCGTGCACGGCACAAAACCGTCCATGTCGGCGCGCGGCGTCGTTTTGAGGCGATCCTTGCCCGTCTGCAGAATCGCCAACGCTTCCGCGTAGGCGGCGGGCTTCGTTTTCACCGCGTCGAGGATGCGCGATTTTTCAGGACGCGTGAAGTTCAGCTGCTCGAGTTGGCGATCCCGGCTCCGACGCGCAATCTTCACGCCCGTAATCTCGCTCAGGCGCTTGAACTCGGCACACGTAATCGGCATGCGCCCGCCGTGGTTCTCGGGCCAGGCGCATTCGTAGCACGGCCAATACGGCGCGTTGATGTCCATCCATGTGATAATGCGGTCGCGCTCGTCGGCCGTGAGCTTCACATCGCCGTGACCGTAGAGCGCCTTCGTGAGTGGCGAGGCGTGCGCACCCCACGCGTAGGCCGGCTGTATGGCGGCCGGACCGGCACCGATGCAATGCACATAGTTCTTCGCCCAGAGGTCCACATAGCTCGTGCAGAAATACGCGCCGAGGTCGCCACTGAGGTTGAGCTTCTTGCCCCCTTCCGTTCCGTAGTCATGGCACGCCACGCACTTGGCGTTGAAGATCGGCTGGACTTCCTTCTGGAACGAATAGAGGTGCGGCGGCGTGCCGCGCGCGAGCCCGCGCAAGTTGTAGGATCCATCGAGCTTCGACGGCACACGCGCCAGCGCGAGCGGCTTCTTCTCCGCCTTCGGCACATCGCCCACGCGATTCTCGTGGCATCCCACGCACCCGTAGCGCTCGCCCGGCTGCACATAGGCGCCCGAGCGCATCGACTCCACCATCTTCCCCTCGGCGTCGAGCGCCTGGAAGTAGACGAAGGTATTACCGGGAACTTCGAAGTACGCGCTCCCGTCCGTCTCTACCGGCACCGTACCGAGGATGCGCTTGTTTTCAAGGGAGTGCCAGTTCATCACGGCCGCCTGCTGTCCATAGCCGCTCCAGCTGAGCGGAACGGTCCAGGTACGCTTTTCCGGGCTCTCAATGATACGCAGCGCCTTGATGCTGCCGGGCTTCACGCCCTTCATGTGTGTACCCACGTAGACGTTCTGCACATAGAAGGACCCCGCCGCGTTCGGCGAGACGTAGTTCCGCTGCTCACTCTGCACCACGGGCTTTTTCGCGGACCGAATCGGCATCGGCGAATGGCACCCCGGCCCATCGGTATGGAACGTGACCATGTTGCCGTGAAGGTCGAAGTAGACGATTCCGAGGGGTTTCCCCTTGCCCACCTGGCGCACGCAGAGGAAGTGATCGTCGTCGAGCGGGAAGGGATCGGCGAACTTGCGCACGATGTTGCAGGTTGAATCGTAGTCGTGCGGGCCGCCTTCATGGACGCGACTGAGAAACTCCGCCGGCCAGGTGCGCACAATCGGCGTGCGCCCATCCACGCCCTTCGAGCGGTCGATGAGCCCGAGCGCACCCCACGGACGGTCGTGGCAACTCGAGAGAACGGCGATCACCTTCGAGGCGCTCGAAAGGCCGCGCGCGTTGATCACGGCGCCCGGACTCGTCGTGTTGTTACCCCAGTAGATCGCGTGGCGCGTCCCATCGGGATTGCACACCCAGAGTCCCTGCGCATCGCCGAAATTGCGGTCCACATATTCCCAGCGGTCATAGAGGACGCGTCCATCGGCCAGCACCGAGGCATGTCCTTCGAAAAGTGTGGACTTGCCGATCTGGTGGATGTTCGCGCCATCCGCCTCCATACGATAGAGGTTCGCCATGATGTGGCGGTTGCACATGCAGTACTTCGGCTCGCGCGTGGACGAAAAGACGATGCGTCCATCCGGCAGCCACGCAGGATCGATGTCGCTCACGCCCTTCGCGAACGTGAGCTGCTTGAGATCGGTGCCGTCCGTATTGACCGTGTAGATGTGGTAGTCGTCCGTACGGTCCTTGCGCATCGCAAAGACGATGCGCGTGCCGCTCCAGTCCACTTCCGGATCGCGAATCGTACGGCCCTCGACTTCGGGTACGACATCGCGTACGCGCCCCGTCTTCACATCGAGCGCCCGCAATGTACCCTGCGTCACGTAGCGTTTCTCGTTGATCTCACCGCACTGGAAAATCGTCGCCGTGTTATGATGGTCCGCCCGCCACATCGGATGCGCGGTGTAGAGAATCTCGTGCGCGTTAACGAGCGGGTTTTCCCGCACGAGCATCTTCTGGAGCACTTTCTGGAACGTCGCGGAGTCAAAACCCTTCGCCCGATGGTCGGCGAGCTCGGCGAGGAATTTCGCCGCCGGATAGTTCGGGAATTTCGCGCCGAGCTCCTTGACGGCCGCCTCGACGCGCGCATACACGCCCTTTCCCTCCTTCGGCGGCACAGCCCCTTCATTCCCCGCCACCGGCTTCACTTGTTTGGCATCCACACGGACACCCATCAAACAGGCGGCCAATAAAACCGTAATTCCAGCAATGCTTTTCATTTACAAGCGACCTTACTTCTGCAGCACGAGCGCGCTGCGCTCCGTGATCAGGCACGGGGAATCGTAGACGGGGATGTCGAGGAAGCGCACGCCTTCCGTCGTCTCCACCATCTGTTCCGGCGCGAGGGCGTAGACGCCGCCCGTGAAGAGATCCACCCACACCGGCTCCCTCAGGGACTTGCCCGTGGTGTACTTGAACACCGCCGGACGCGTCTGGAACGAATTGCTCGGCCGCGAATAGCTTTTCAGGAACACCTCGCCCCCCTTCTTCTGCGGCTTGAGGCTCTCGCCCGACCCGGACTGGCTCCAGAAGACGAAGAGCGGCGCGCCCGTGTTCTTCACGTAGTGGTAGGTGGCGAGCGTCGAATCCGTCGTGCCAAAACCCTTCGCGAACGAGGACCCCTTCACACGCGTGAGCGTATCGTCGAACACGCTCACCACGTTCTGCACCGCATAGTAGGCGCGCTTGACGGCGATCACGTTCCGCGCCTCGTCCGCGCGCAGCAGGCCCTTGAGATTGATCTCGCGCCCGGCGTGGTTGAAGTCGCAAATCGTGAACACGCTCGATTCAACGTCGTGCCCCAAATCGCCGAGCATGCGGCGCATGTCCCACTTCGCCTGGGAGAATTCGCTCCACGGAACGCCGGAGAGCGCAAAGCGCCGGGCCATTTCGCTGGGGCATCCGTTCTCGCCCTGCCGCATCTTCGCCCCCGGGTGGTAGCGCGAGAGCACCTCCTTCAGCTCGACCACGCTCTTGTAGGTGCTTTCGGGCGAGTAGGCGTAGCCATGGTAGATGAACCAGTCAAAGAGCTTCACCTCGGGACCCAACGCCTGCAGGCACTTCTCGAAGTACGCGGGGCTGCTCGTGGCGAGCGAGAGGCCGGCAATACGCGCATCCGGAATGACGGCCTTGATGGCCTTGGCCGTGCGGATGTTGAATTGGGCGATGGATTCCACCGTCTTCTTGCTGATGTCAGGTTCGTTCCACATGGCCCAGTCGCGCACCCGTCCCTTGAAATGACGCGCCATCGCGCCCACCCAGGCATCCCAGGCCGCAAGGCCTTCCTCGGAGGACGGGAACCCGCCGCCGAGATCCCAGCCGCCGCCCCCCTTGTAGATCGGGTTGCCGTAGCCGGTTTCGAGAAGGATGTTCAGCCCCCGCGCACGGGCTTCGTCCACAATGTGGTCGAGCCAGGCGAAATCGTACTGGCCCTTCTTCTTCTCGCACTTGGCCCACCCGCTCTGCAGGCGAATCGTCTTGATGCCGAGCGGCGCGAGATAGTCCTTGTATTCGTCGAAGTTCGCGAAATCGCGGTCCAACACTTCGCAGCCGAGCGTCCAGTTGGAACCGTGGATTTCATTCACCGACCGCGGCTGCAGCGTGCCGATGCGGCGCATCTCGATCTTGAGCGGCGTTTTCACGCGGTCTGGCGTCTGGTTCAACGGGATATTGTAGATCCCCGCCTGGGCCGCCATCACCAGACCCAACACACTTCCCATAAGGAATCGTCCGCGCGAATTTCCGGCAAACGACATTCGAGAGACTAACGAGTTTTTCATTTCATTCTTTCCTCTGAGCGATTAAAGGGACATCGAAAAATTCATCATATTCACGCGCTGTCATTTCGCGCGTAGCGTTTTAAGCGTCGCCTGGGTTCGTTTCAACTGCGCCTGTGGCGAAACCTTCTGGCAGCCGCGATACCATGCCTCCCACTTCTTTCCGCGGCAGTAGTCCTTGCCGAAGGCGACAACGCCTTTGAGCGCTTCCTCCGCCGCCTCGAGCTCCTTCACGGCCCCCGCCCGATCGCCCGCACGCAGATGCTCCTCCGCCACGATCGCCCTTGCATTCGCCTCCGTGAGATTCAACATGACCTTGGCCGGATAGACGAGGAAATCCTCGGCGAAACGGCGCTCGGACTCTTTCGTTTCGGCCATCGCCCGCGCGGCGAAGAGCAACGCCTGCTCATATCCCGCCCGCTGCGCCATGAGCTTGATGTAGATGTCGCTCAGAGCGGACAGCGGCGGATGGCAATCTGAAACGGCCTTGCCGAACGGGTCCTTCGTCGCACTCCTTCCGTAGACGATTTCGGCCGGTTCCGCCTTCGGGCGGCAGGGAATCTTGCCGGCGGCGAGCTCGTTGATGCGTTTCAGGGTATTGTTGTAGAGGCTCTGCAGCTGCCCGTCGAGGAAACGCGGCGTGCCGGTTGGCGGATAGAGCTGAAGCGCGCGGTGATAGATGTTGAGCATGGCGAGCCAGCTGTTCGCGGCGGAAGGTACGCGGCGCTGAAGCCAGGCCTTCGTCCAGGCATCCGCATTGAACCCGTCGAGATTCCAGGACATCTTCGCCGTCGCGTCGATGCCGTAGACAAACTCACGGATGTTCCCGACGTTGAAAATCGCATAGGCGTCGGCCTTCTTCTGCCGCGCCGTCATCAACATCTCGTATGTCTTCCGGGCCGGCACGAGCGAAACGAGGTGCGGACCCATGGTAATGAGCTGGTGATGGTAGTAGATGCCGTAGTCCAGTCCCGCGACGCGCGGACCTTCCAGCATGTCCTTATGCCACCGCCACCCGCAGTTGTTGTCCGCCAACACGACAATCGTTCCCTTCGGGATATCAAGCAGTCCCCGTTCGTAGAAGTAGGCCCCCTCGGCCCACAGCGTCGTCGTGACTACGCGGTTTTCCTTCGGCACGCCGATTTCATCGAGAATCGCCACTTGTCGCGCGAGTGCGGACGAGATGAGCTTCGCGCGACCGGCATCGTCCTTCGGCATCGCCGGATCGTCCACCCACGCCGGCCGGTCGCCCGTTCCGCGCAAGCCGATCTGCCAGACGACATTCGGGAACTTCTTCCAGCGCTTCGCCATCTCGCGCCAGGTCTCTTCGACCTCCTGCGGATGCTTGGAGTAGGAGTAGGCAATCTTGCGCCCCTGCTTGCTCCAGTAGTCCTTGAAGGTGTAACCCGAAACGCCCATCGGCTCGATGTGGTGCATCGTCACGAAAACGCCGCGCCGCGCGCAGATCGCGGCGAGGCCTTCCTCCGCCGAACGCGAGATGTTCAGGAAGCTCGCCGGGATGATCATGTTCATCCGCGACCGCACAAGCGCCTCCGCCACGCGCGCCATCGCCCCGTGGTTGACAACGTCGTGATAGTAGGGATAGGTGCTGTAGTCACGCACGCCCGAGGCATTGCGCCACTTGGTGAGCAGATCCTCGTCGTTCAGGAACCAGCCGCGGAAGCGGAACGTCGGCGAGACCCGCTCGATCTCTACCTTCTCCCAGGCGAGCGTCTTGCTCGAAGGATAGGGCACGTCGCTCCAGAACCACATCGGGTCCACCTTGAGGTAGCGCTCGATGAATTCGTAGACGCCGAACATCGTTCCGCGTGCGTCCGAGCCGGCGATCCGCAGCATGCCGTCGAACTCCTTCACCGAATAGGCCTCCCACCGTCCGTCCCGGGCCGTCGCAATGAACACATCGCCCTCCGCGGCGGAAGTCCCGCGCTTGAGTTCAAGGTCCACCCCCGAAATCCGCTTCACGTCATTCGTCAGATCCACCGCCGCGAGATACACAGGCTCCGACTCATCCGCACCCACCACGATCCGCGCCTTGGCGCTGTCCGAAACAAGCGTAAACGCCTGCGCCCCGCTTGCAAACACCGCGAACGCAAGGAGGACTGTCGTTTTCGACAACCCCAAACACCGAATCAACGCCCGCATGCGCGAAAACGATTTGTCGACATCATACTTGCCGCTTAAGATCTGCTTCTTAAGCGTTTCCAAGAACACTTTGTATTTCGAATCAGACACGCCGTCACTCCACCGCCTCGCAGAGGTCGGATACGCCGTACAGTATCGGTTTCGGCTTCATCATCTCCCGCCTTGTTCCTTTCTCAATTGCATGATCGGCACCATGCTCCCGCTTCGAACACAGGCGATGGAAAAATTATATCACAACCCCGTCCCGCCCGTCTAACAAACGTTCGTAACGGGGGCATCTGATACTGAAATGGGGTCTGTCCCCAAGAGATTCCCACCGCCGCCTGATATTCACGCGGCC
>JAZUGW010000267.1:0-3095 GCA_045641465.1 Kiritimatiellia bacterium
GGTCCCGAACCGAAGTCCGGCCGCCGTCCGGAAATGTCCCGGCAGGCTCATGACGGCGAGAATACAGTTCGGAACCAGTCCCGAACCGTAATCTCGCCGATTTTGACGATCTTGTAGTCGTTTGAGCTTGCATTCTCCGACTTGATTTGTTATCATCCAGGCAGACAGGATGGAAGGAGAAAAAACTGTCGTGGCCGACGAGAGGATTCTTGTCTGCCTCCGCCAAAGTAATATCGACACCAGCAACTTCGGAAACGACGAATTCGAGAACGGGAAGCCGTTCTTTGATTGGTTTTGGGAAAACGTCCTGGGGCTGGATTCCGAAGAATACCGCCGTCGATTCTGGCGCGAGGTCTATACTACCGGTCATACCATCGGACATGTTCCGCGTGGTCTGAACGACTTCATGAACGAGCACGGTTTCATTGGGAGCGCACGTTCAAGTGCACTATTCATGGTCCTGTGCCTGATGGGATGCTCGTTCGCGTTCTGGGTAGCGCGGAGACAGCTCACGCTTGTCCTCCGCCGTATGCGCCGGAGTTCCTACTACGAGAGAGAGCGTGAACGCCGTCGCGAACTCGCCAAGGCGCGTCGCGCTATCGCTGTGCGGCGCACGTCCAATCCGTGCCCGACGGCGGAGGAGCTGCGCGAGGCCTTTGCTCATGCGGCCGAATCCCCTGAGGCCTCACTTCGATTCGGGTCGATGTTGCAGGATTTGGAGTGCTATGTGGACAGCCGCGTAGTCATCGATTCCGCTACTGGTACGATTCGCGGACGTCGCGGTGGCATCAAGCGATTTCTTCAGCGGGAGGCCCCTGAAATCTTTATCCATTATAAGACGGCAATGTCGCACAAGGCCCGAGCAAAACGCTTCCGACAGGCCTGCGATGCCATTGATCCGATCCCCATTGACGCGCTCCTGCCGATTCATCGGCTGTCGTCAGCGGTTCAGAAACGGGTTTTCCGAGGTATGGAATTCCCCGAGCGACAAGATCTACGTACTTCCAGCACGCTCACCCACTGGATGGCGTCGAACGGTAATACCGCATACTTAAAGACCCAAGACTGGGTACGCGCCCCGGTCTGCTGGTACAGCGAGGACAGCGTCTTGCGCGACGACTCGCAGGACCTCGCGGCGGAAATATTGTCCTCTTGTAGAGGGACGTTGATTTCCCTGGATGCGGCCATCGCACTGAAGATCGACCCGCGCCTCGTCCGTGAGGACGTCGAACCTGACAACCGCGTTAAGGTTTTGACATACGGACTGTCTTCCGAAGACTTCAAAAAAACAAATTCTGCGAAGAAACGGATCTTGTATGCTTCTCGTCGCGTGATGGCTTGGTTGAAGCGGTTCCGAAACGACATACCTGCCGCGTGACGGGAACTTTTACCGAAAGAGTTTTTATCGACAGGAATAATTGTTGTTCCTTTTGACAACGCGTTATGAATTCGTGTAGACTTCACCATCCGTGTCAAGGCTGGTGTGCTGAAGTCTTTGTAGGCTGTACCTCGTCTCATTGATTCTGATTCCCGTACTGACACATTTTCGCTCTTCATCGATGTTTTCTGCCAGACTACGGTTCGGGATTTCACACCCGCCGGAGGCTAGTCGGTTCGCTTGCCGCCAGACTACGGTTCGGGATTTCTCTCCCGCCGGTGGATAGACGTTTTGTTTGCCGGCCAGACTTCGGTTAGGGGGCGGTCCCGAACCGTTGTCTGGCGTGACGAGGCGGGCTGTTGCCGTCTAGAGTTGGCGGGCTGTCTAGAGTTGGTGTGCTGGCCAGACTACGGTTCGGGGAAATGCCTTGATGTGAACTGCCGTTCATAGTATAATTTGAAGATGGAAACGGGCGTTTGTTTCGTGGAGTTGGAGTGTTGGTGAGATTCACGCAAAAAAGCTGGAGGATTCAAATGAAAAGATTGAGCATTCTTCTTTCTGCCACCTGGGTGGGCGTAAGCGTTTGGGCGGCGGGTACAGCGATGGCGGCGGGTGCAGTGATGGCGGCGGGTACGGCGATGGCGGCGGGTGCAGTGATGGCGGCGGGTACGGCGATGGCGGCGGGTACGGCGATGGCGGCGGGTGAGAATCTGCTTGTCAATCCGGGGTTTGAGGAGTCGACGTGCCCATTGAGTTCCAACGAAGGGAACTGGGGCTGGTTCAAGGACGGCGCGGTGGCGACGAAGGGCTGGAAGGGCGGCGGTAACGCGGGCCTCGCGAAGGCCGGTTCGACGACGTGGAAGAAGACGCGTACGGGAAACTGGACCGCCTATCTGCAGCGCTATCGTCCGTGGGGCGCGGGTTTGAACAGCTTTCTTGAGCAGACGGTCAAGACTTCGGCCGACGGCGTGTACGAATTCTCGTGCGACCTTGCGATGCGCGAGGGGTTCGAGGCGGGGTGGCTCGGCTTTTCCGTGAGCGACGGCCAGACGACGCGTGAATGCGAGGCGATTCGCTATTCGTCGACCGACTACAAGCGGGCCGTGTGGCGCGTGACGCTGAAGGGCGGCGTCGACTACACGCTGCGTTTGCACCAGTTCGACGGGCTTGAGAAGGATACGGCCGCGCTGATCGATGATTGTTCGTTCACCTACTGCGGCGTGCATGCGCTGCCGAAGGGACTCGCAACGCCGACGATCCATGTGACGGATCTGTTTCGTCCGCACGGCGACCCCGACGACCATTGGGACCTTGCCACGCAGTTTGCCCTTGCGAAGATCGGCGCGATCGACCTGCGAGGCGTCATCGGCGACTACCCGCCCATTGCGGTACGCAAGCGCGTCATACAGCCGGACATCACGGCCGTTGCGCAGCTGGACTGGATTACGGGCCTTGGCGTGGCGATGGGCGTGGGGCAGCCTGACTGGGGACAGCCGTTGCGTTCGGGCCTCGTGTTGTTGAAGCGTACGCTCGAAGAGGCGCAGGTGCCCGTTGTCTTGCACGTCATCGGGTCGAGCAAGGATGTCGCTGAAGCGGGAACGCTGTGGCCCGAGCTCTTCAAGGCGAAGGTCAAGGGCATCTATCTCAATGCCGGTGCGGCGGTGCAGACGAAGACGCTCGAATGGAATGTGAACCTCGATCCCAAACCGTATGCGAC
>JAZUGW010000268.1:0-3783 GCA_045641465.1 Kiritimatiellia bacterium
CTCGGTAGCGCGACCTACACTGGCGATCTCGCCTACTCGGCGGAAGGCAACGCGACGGTCACGAAGACAGCGGAGTGCACGCTTGCGGCGCCGTTCCCCTACAAGTGGAATTCGGCGAACACGCTCGTGAAGGCGAATCCGTCCGCGAAGGTCGAGCCGATCGACCCGATTCCTGGAATCGAGGGGGTGACTCTCGATGGTGCGTGGACGTTCACGAACGAGTCCGACGCGGGCGATATTGCCGCGTACGCCGATTGGAACGCGGACTTCGTCGTGACGTTTGCGGCGCCGTCGGATGCGGCGGCCGACGCCAAGATCGCGGCAAACACGCTTGTCCTCGCGGGCAGCTACGCGACGAAGGAAAACGTGACGGTGCCGGGTTACACGAGCGGCACGTGGGTCGCGCAGCCGATTCCTTCGGAATTGTCCAATGGAACGACGATTCGGCTGATGCAGAGCGTCTTCAAAAACCCGGTTACCTTCCAGCAGGTTTCGGGGCTCATGACGGCGTTCAACTGCGGCGTCGCGAATCTTTCGCCGGCAAACAATGGTTGGAAGATGACGGTCCAGCTCGTCCTGACGAAGGAAGGTCAGGAGACCCTCGTTGTCCAAAAGGCCGAGAAGATGTTCAGCACGGCATTCGTGGCGCAGGTTGGGGACAAGTACTTCCTCAACTTCACCGGAGCTGTGACGGAGGTGACTTCGAATGGCGGTACCATCAATGTGATTGGTTACAACAGTGACATGGAAGCACCCGAAAACTGGATGTTCGTCACGGAGAACGAAGCGACGACGCTCGTACCGGTAGTGGCGAAGATCGGCACGACGAATTACGCGACGCTCCAGGCGGCCATTGACGCGGCGACGTCGGGCCAGACGGTCCAGCTGCTCGCCGATGTCACTGAAAATGTGACGGTTGCCCAGGGGGCGGATATTACGCTTGACCTTG
This sequence comes from Kiritimatiellia bacterium, assembly GCA_045641465.1. Lineage (GTDB taxonomy): Bacteria > Verrucomicrobiota > Kiritimatiellia > RFP12 > UBA1067 > RUG572. The sequence goes on from JAZUGW010000268.1 coordinate 950, forward strand.
CGGGCAAGTCGCTGACGCACAAGGACGCTGAATATGCGAGTGCTGTGACGGTATTGGGCAAGTTGAAACTGATCGATTCGGTTGAAAACAGCACGGGATGTATTACGGGTAGCGCCTATGTTGATGGGCATTACTGGGATGGTCTTGTCAAGGTCGCGGCTGGCGCAACCTTTGGGATGGAGTCCGGTAGGATTGTGGCCACTGACGGTTACAACGGTGGTGCGGTTTCCGTTTACGGTACGGCGACAGTGAATGGTGGTACAATCACTGGCACCTCGTATTGCGGCGTTGTCTATGTCAATGCCGGTGGTAGTTTCGTGCTCGACGGAGGTTCCATCAAGGATTGTGTGCAGGGCAGTCACACCGCATATGCTCCCTATGGTATTCGTGGTGATGCGGATAGCACGATCGAAGTCAAGTCTGGATTGATCGACAACTGTGTCGTCGGCACGGCTTCGTCTGGCTCCAACGGTGGTGCGATTATGAGTCAGGGTGCGGTGACCATCAGCGGCGGTACGATTTCCAATTGCGGAGGTTGCTATGCCGGTGCGGTGATGATCGGCTCGACTGGAACGCTTGATTTCAAGGGCGGCGAAATCAAGGATTGCACGGCTCAGTATGGGAGTGCAATCAATGTCGCGGGCCAGGCGACGATCTCCGGTACGGCGGCGATTTCGGGCTGCGGGGCCGAAGGTGCGTTGTTTGTCGCGGGGAAGGTGGACATGACGGGCGGCAGCCTCGTCGGGTCCGGCGTCCATGCCGTGAAGGTGGACAAGGGCGGTGAGTTCATCCTGGACGGCGGTTCCATTTCCAATCCGAGCGGGCGCGGTGTTTACACCTATGGCAAGTTTGTGATGAATGATGGTATCATCAAGGACTGCACGATTTTGCAGAACAACGGCGGTGCGGTCTACGTTGCGGCGGAGTCCACCGCGCGGTTTGAAATGAACGGCGGCACGATTTCCAACTGTACCGCCACGAAGACTTCTGAAAACAAGTATGGTAACGGCGGTGCGATTTGGACTGGCAGCGTGACGGTCATCAACGGGGGAACGATTGAAGGGTGCACGGCAACTGGCGACAACGTCGATCGCGGAGAGGATGGCGGTGCCGGTATCTATGTCCGTATGGGTACGCTGACCGTCACCGGTGGCACGATCGGTGCAGGAACTGTCTGCGAGAACGGCAAGGGTTCGTCGGTGTATATCAGGTCTGAAGCGACTTCGGCTTCGATCACGGGTGGCTCTTTTGGTGGAACGGTGTATCGCCAAAACGATGTGGGTTTTGTATCTGGCGGTACGTTCTCTTCTGCGGTTCCTGAGACATATTGCGCCTCGGGGTATATCCCGACCTCCACGACTTCGGGCCAGACCACGACCTACAGTGTGAAGCAGGGGGCCTATGTCGCCCGCAACATGACGACGGGTGTGGGCTACGAGACGCTTGCGGCAGCGGTCTCCGCCGTTAAGGAGGATGAGACGATTGTGGTGCTCAAGGACTTCTCCGTCGACGGGTCGTATGTTGTGATTCAGAAGAAGGTTGTCATTGATCTTGGCGGCCATACGGTCACATTACCCGCAGCCTGTACATGGGGGTTCTACAACTACTCGGCTGCTGCTGATTTGACTTTGAAGAACGGCACGGTCGTGTCATCTGACCGCGCAGTTTACTTGTACGGCGGAAAGCTTACGCTTGTCGACTGCGATATCAAGGTGACGGCTGGTAATGCCATCGATTGTAATGCGACGAAGGGGCCCTACGCGATTGTCATTGACAAGGACTCTTCCGTCACTGCATCGAGCGCGAAAAAAATCGGCGTCCTTATCAGCTGCGGTTCGAGCTCTGAAAAGCAGACACAGGGAGGTACACTTGACGTGTACGGTAAGATCATCTCGACGAATAAGGGACCTGCCATTCAGACGAACGGTACTCAGACGAAGCATAAGGAGATCATCAACATCTACGAGGGTGCAGAGGTGACGTCCACGAGTTGTGCGATCGTTGCGCCTGCTCTTGGTGAGATCAACATCTCGGGCGGGCTTGTCAGCGGGTATGCGGGCATTGGTATCAAGTCGGGCATCCTTAACATTACTGGTGGTCAGGTTGTTGGCACGGCCAATGACATTGACTTGGAGGACAAGCACTCGTCGACAAGCGGAATCGCCACGGACGGATCTGCCATCGTAATCGACTCGAATAAGAGTTACGCTGGCAACGTGGCGATTAATATCACAGGTGGTGAGGTCAAGTCTACTTACGCCTATGCTATCCATGAGATCGGCAAGTCCAGTGACCTGACGAGCGTGGTCTCTCTCGTGATCGCCGAGGACGCAAAACTCATTGGAGGACCGACGGCCGATGGCCAATGCTTTGTAATTCGTCCGGTGACAGTGGAGAATGTCGACATCTCCGGTGGCAAGTTCACGTCGGTCGTCCCCGAGGCCTACTGCGCGACGGGAAAGATTCCGACCTACGAGGCGGTTGACGGTTATTACACAGTCGTGGAGGGTACGTTCGTTGCTCGCAACACGACGACGACGAAGGGGTACACTACCCTCGCGGCGGCGGTTGCGGCGGTTCAGAATGGTGAGACGATCGAGCTTCTGAGCAATTGCAGCGGCGCGGGTATCAACGTGACGCTCAAGAATAATGCGGCGAAGGACTTCACGATTGATTTCAAGGGCAAGACCTACACGGTGACGGGGCCGCTTGTCGGTTCGTCTTCGAGTACGTTGACTCAGGCGTTCCACCTGGAGAACATCGGAAAGACCATCACGCTGACGAGCAGTTCGGAAACGAAGGGCACGATCAAGGTGGCTGATGCGATTGCCGAC
>JAZUGW010000269.1:0-18982 GCA_045641465.1 Kiritimatiellia bacterium
ATCGTAGGGATCGAGCGGCACGGCGGGCAGGATTGCGGGGACAAGCTCTTCGAGCCGGGCCGGTAAATGTCCTTTCTGCCCGCGATAGACCTTGCAGGCGAGCAAGACGCGTCTCGCGCGCAGATTGAAGAGCGATTCATAATACCGGGTGTAGGCATCCACCCAATAATGCTCATGGCTCTGACCCACAAACTCATGACCATACCAATTCGGGCGAAACGGTTGGGCGAGTCGACGTCCGTTGCTCGTCGACACGGCATACGCCCGATCAAATGCCGGTTCGGCGAGTTTCGCCTGAAAAATCTTCTCCTCTTCAAGATAATACCGTCCGGTCGTATTCGGTTGAAACGAATAATCGGCATAGCCGGCAAAAAGGAGAAGAAGAGACGTGCAGCAGCGCACGCGTACTTCCTCCCACTTGACATACTCGTCGAACGGTCTCGGCTTTCTCAAGACCTTTTCCCAGCTCGGAAAGGAGGCGAGATGTCCACGGATGAGACTCGCGACCCGTCTGGTGCCCTTCATCTTGAGATAGTCGATGACGTCCGTCAACCCTTCTGCCGAAGCCTGAGAACACCAGAACTTCGACTGCCCTTCCAAGGTTTCCGCACGCCTCATGAGGTGCGTGAGCCACGACTGATCCCGATCGTCAGCAACCGGTCTTTCGCTACCCACTTCGAATGCCATGTTCGCATAATTTTTCAAGCCAATCCAATGGCCCAGAAGGCTCTTCGACGCAGCGAGAAACTGCGCGAAATCAAGCATCATATCGACCGTCGCATGTGCGGCGGCCGTTTCACCCCGTTCCGCCTCGCGGAACGCCTTCACCCGCAAAAGCGGCATCACCGCATTAATACCGATCCTCCCGATTTCACCGCGAGGTTCGCCTGCCGGCACTTGCACGCCTCGGCACGCGAGAATCTTCGAAACCGTGGCGATGAGATTCGAGTGTGCGGCGACCAGAGCGTCCATTTCCGCAACGACCACCGGACCGTTCGTCATACCCCTGATATACCGATACGCCACGGAAAAATTGAAATTCGTCTGCCGCTGTCGATGAAGGTCAAGGTCCTTGAACAGCGAGAAGGCATTTTCCTCCGGCGCAAGTTCTTGACGCGCCGGGAACTCGACGGGGGCCGCATCGCGGGACCCGACAAGGAAATACGCCGACCCCGCCAACCACACGCCCGCGCAAACGCCAAACGCCGCACAGGTCAATTTGAGCGCCGCGTTCATGCCATCACCTCCATCAACATCCAAGCCAAGCCGAAAGAGGAATCGAACATGAGCAGATAAAAGAAATAGACGCCCCAGAACGACGGTTTCCGCCACCGAACGGCGAACTGGTACATGAGAACAAATGGTTCCACGCCCCCGAGCAAAAAAATCACCGCAAGAACCCACCAGGAAACCTGAGGCATTTCAAGCGCGATACGAAAGATAACCAAAAGCGAAAACGGCGTCAAAGCAAGAATGCATCCCAGCGCCGAAAAGAGATCCCCATATCCCTCTCCCTTCAAGGAATCCGGCGAAACAAAGAACATCAAGAACACACCGGCAGCAATCACCCAGGGCACAATGAGCGCCACCCCCTTGACGAGGTGCCCGAGCCACGGTCGCACGAACATTCGTTTTTCGTTCATCTTACACCTCTTCGTCACCTACATATCGGATCAGTGAGCCGGGACGGAATGTCAATCCTCGACGATGATGCGGAAGCCGACGTCGAAGGGACGCATCCAGACGGGGTAGCGCCAACGCGAGGCGGAACTCGCGGAGAGCTGGCGGCGATACCACGAGCCGCCGCGCACGACTTTGAGACCGTCGGCGGCCGCCGCGTCGTCGCCGGACGTCACGGGGTAGGACTTCCACGGCGAGCGCGTCCATTCGGCCACATTGCCGTGCATGTCCTTGAGTCCCCACGCATTCGGCGCATACGAGCCCACTTTCGCGAGATGCAACACACCGTCGTTGAAGCGGCGATCGCGCAATTCGTAGTCCATGAGCGCATTGGGGCGCCGTCTGGGATTCCGATCGGTCCCGCGGGTAATGGGCTGGGGATTCACGCCCACCACCGCAAGTTCGATGAACATGTAGTCGGCGAGGTTTTCATGCTTCGAGAAGTCGTCGTTCCAGCCGCCATAGTTCATCGGCGTCTCGGTACCGGCGCGGCACGCCCACTCCCATTGCGCTTCGGACGGCAGGCGCACCTTGCGGCCCGTCTTCCGGGAGAGCCATTCGCAGAAACGATTGGCCTCCTGCCAGCTCACGCGGATGGCAGGGAAGTGTTCATGTCCCTTCTGCGCGAAGTCAGGATCCTGGTTGCCCATATAGTAGCCGCGCTTGACCTGGTCCTTGTAGTGCATGTCGTAGACGCCGTTGTCGAAGGAGGGATCCATGAGGCGCATCTGCCCCTGGGTGATTTCGCACGTCGCCATCCAGAACGGCTTCTCGATCGTGACCTTGCTCACCGGCTGCTCCGCCGGCGTGAGTTCGGTCGATCCCATCGGGAAGGAACCGGCGGGAATGCGCGCCAACGTAAGCTTCTCGCCGTTGCCGAGGTCAAGGGTGTCAAACGGCTTCTCGCCCTGCATCGCACGGGCCTTCGCCGCGTCGAAGGGCCATCCCGCCACGGCAGGCGGCTTCACCGCCGCACGCTCCTTCCGAGGCGGAGGCGTAAACGCGACCGTACCGGGCTTGTAGGGATTGACCACCTTCTCGGGATCGTATTTGTCGCCCGCCCATTTTTCCGCCATCTCGCGACGACGGGCCAGATTGTGCGCGACGCCACTGTCGTTCGGGAAGCGTTCGCTCCAGGTACCGTAGAACGGCACGTTGAGGTCCATCCACGTGGTCAGGCGGTTGTATTCCTCGGCGGTCAGCTGCACGCCGTGGTGTCCCTTGTCGAGCATCTGCTTGAGTTCGGAGGTGTCGACGTGGAACTCGAGCGGCGTGAGCAGATGGTAGTCGCCTTCCGGACCATTCCGGCGCACATACGGCATCAAGTTGAAGTAGGCCACGGAGAAGCCCCAGGCCTCCTGGCACCCGCGTGTTCCCTCGAGGTTCGGCACCCGCTGGCCCAGGTGGTTCGTCTGCGTGGACTTCGAATTGTGGCAGCCCACGCACTTCGCATCGAGAACCGGCTGGACTTCGCGCTCGAAGGCATAGTTGCGGCGCGGACCGAACCACGACTTCGGCGTCTGCGGCTTCTTGCGCGCGGCAATCGGCAACGCCGCCGGCGGCGCTTCGTTCTGATTCTCATGGCAGCCCGTGCACGAGATGGTCTCGCCCGGCACGCCCACGAACCAGGAGCGCATTTCCTGCAGCTTGTGTCCGTTGGCATCGAGCGGCTGGATGGCGAGCGGCGTATTGGCAGGCGCAGTGAAGAGGCAGCTGCCGTCCGCTTCGAGATCGACTTCGCCGATGATGCTGCGCGCATCCCACGGCCCCTCGAAGCCGATGACGTAGTGTCCGCCCTTGTTCCGCGGCGAATAGCTGTACTGGAAGAGACGCAGTTTCTTCGCGGTACCGCGCGGCACGCCCTTCAGACCTTCGCCGAACTCGGCGCTCTGCAGGAAGACCGTGCACTTGTCGGTGTCGTCGTTGCGGCGGTTGATCGAAACGATCGGCTTCTTGCGCGCCGCCACCGGTACCGGTTCGAGCAGGTTGAGGTTCCCCATCCGCCACAGGGGCACGATGTTGTCGTAGATGTCGGCAAAGGCGATCATGAACGGTTCGCCGGCATTCTGATGGAAGGCCACGAGGAAGAGCTCGTCCGAAACCGGGAACGGATGCAGGAAGAGCGGATGCGAGGGATTCACCAGCGTATCGCGCGCCTTGTTCTGCACGGGCTTCCCCCAGCCGGGAATGCGCTGCATCACGCCGCCGGTTTCGTTGCGGCCCTTCGTGACGTCGAAGAGCACGAGCTCGCCTTCGCGGGCGTGGCCGTGGTGGCCGGAAACGATGCCGCAGAACTTCGTCACCGAGCCGGGGAGCGGACGCGCATAGAAGAGCGAATTCGGCCAATAGGAATTGGAACCGTAGAACGCCTTCTGGTCGGAACCGTCGGGGTTCATCGTCATCATCACGCGGGAGAAGTAGTGGGCGCTGTCGGTATACTCCCAGCGGAGATAGAGAACGCGGCCGTTGTTCATCACCACGGGACACCAGCTGTTGTCCTGGTCGAACACGAGCCGCTTCACGGATCCGTCGAGTTCCCGCAGGTGCGTGTTGCCCACGTAGTCGCTTCCGCTCACGCACGGCACGCCGTGGAAACCGGAAGTCGCCACGAAGAGCATGCGACCGTCTGGGAGATAGCAGGGATCGTAGCAGTCGATGTCCGGCTGATCGCGGGGCGAAAGCTGCGTCTGCGTCAGGGGCTTCGCGAGCGGTGTTTCCATGATGCGCCAGCCGCGTTCATTCGGAACACCGGCGGAATAGGCGATCTTCTGCGCGTCGAAATCAAGGTCCACATCCCCCAGGAACGCGGTCGAGGCCACGAGTTCCTGCACGCCGGTACCATCGGTCTGCTTGAGCGGCGCCGCCACGATGTCGTTCACATACCCCTGCAGCGGCACGGACGAATTGCCCTGCCAGTTGTGGGGCAGGCCCGAAGGCGACATCCGGTTGCGCCGCACCATCAGGATCTTCTGGAAGTCGACCGCCGGATGTTTGAGGTAGATCGCGTCGGTGAGTTTTTCCACGGCGGCCGCGACGGCGAGCGCCTGCGCGCGCGGCCCCTTCTTCGCCGCCGCCACCAACGGCTTCACCGCGGCGAGTTCCGCCAAGAGGGCCTCCTTGTTCGCATACGCCTGCGGATACTTTTCGGCATACGCCTTAATGGCGCGCTCCAACGCTTTGTCATTGAACCAAATGAGGTGCTGCAGGCGGGTGCCCAGCGCACGGTCGGCACGATAGACGGCGCGCAGCTTCGCCAGTTCGTCCGCCGTCTTCACCTGCGGCGCGCGCGCGAGCCATTCGGCGGAGAGGCGCTCGTCGTAGAGGCGCTTCGCATACTCCTGGGCCAGACCGGGATAGCCCGTCGCCAGGCACCGGGAATCGAGAAGTCCGCCCTCGAGTTCCATTACGATTTCGCCGGCCGTTTCCGGGAAGTCGGCGAAAAGGCGGGACAACAACGGCTTCGGCGAACCGAAGTCGGGCTCCTTCGCCGCGAGCGCCACCAGCGTCTCCATCCAGGTGGCACGCTTCTCGTAGAGCTTCATCAGTTCCGCGCCCTTCGCGGCAACCCGGTATTTCCGCTGGCCGCCGTCCGGCACGCGTTCGCCGGCGAGAGGACCGAGATTGCCCGTATCGACCGTGAACGCGTTCTTCGTCGGTTTCGCGCGCCCCAGCTTGGACGACCATTTGACGACCCGCGCTTCGTCGAGCACCATCACTTCCACGCCATTGAGGCGATCGGCCAGTTCCGGACGATTCCAGAGGTTGATCGCGCTGATCGTCTTCGTACCCTGCAAGTCGAGTTCCCACCACGGATGCTCCCGGCCCGCATTTTCCTTCGTGTGGGTCATCGTGCGATCGCCCCAGGAACGCCCCGGGTTGCCGTCGATCGCCCGCTCCGGCGTGCCCTCATGCTCAATGGAACTCTGGCTCGCGAATGCGCCCCGCGCCACATTCTTGCCGTTTTCAAATACCTCGACTTCGGCGAGCGTGAGAATGGCGTTGTCGCGTTCGATACGGCACCGCACATAGCGCCCCGCAACCGGCTGCGCCGCGGCGGCAAGCGAGAGCAGAGACAATCCCAAAATGGATGTCCGGGTTATCAAGGTAGACATAGTTGTTTCCATCCTTCTCATTCGTTAAATTCTTCAAATCACCAGCGGTCCGCGCCACCAACCGCCACGCCAAGGGGAGACGATTCCCATTTTAACAAACCCCCTCCCTCCGTGTCAAGTGCGTCCAATTCAAGACATGCAATTGGCGGAAACAGGCCGAAAGGCTTAAACGGATCGCCCATGGGCGTATGGACCTCTACCATCTTGATAGATCGGGTGGGCCATAGTCGTTTTCGCCTTTGGTTCCAGGGATTAGGCCAAGAACGATGAAAAAGAATGAAACCATTCCTTCGGTGATGGCTGTCATCCATTCGTGTCCGAACAATCCATCGATCCACATGGACACCCAAAACTGAAACAACGAATACCATAAGAGACAAAAGCCAGAAAGGTTGATGTCATGGAAACGGCGAGGTATGGTCATGAACAGAATAAAGAGAACAGCCCCCAACAACAAGAGCGGCAACACCCCCATGGTCAAGATGATGAACAAAGGGCAGCTCAGACAGATCATCACAGCGGCCAGCATCAGAGCCGCAAACAAATACACCCAATAGGTTGTGCGGTTGTACCTGTCGGAGGTCTTGATCGGCAAGAGACAACCCATGCAGCCAACTCGTTCGTCCTGCGGTTTCCATCGAGAACTTCCACCGCTCTCCGGTTGACTGTCAATGTGTTCATTCTCGTCCATCTCGCGCGTACCTCGCAAACTCTTTCCCTTTAGCGATTCCAGCCGTGCGCATCCGCGAAATCGGCATAGAGCATCCAGTCGGGCGGATTGATGAAGTGACCGCCATCGTGGATGTGGTAACCCACATATCCCGTATGATCGGCCGCGCCCTTCTGCGGATAGGCCGTGAGGGAGAGGCCCGTAAGGCCGTAGGCCCGCCACAATTCCCCTGCGCGCCGCGCGGCCTCGAATTCGCCGAGCGGACCCGCCCCGAAGTCTTTCGTGCCGCTCGCCACGTACACAAGCCGCGGCGCAGTGAGCCGGATCAAATCGTCCGCATCGTGCTCGAGCATCGTTTCACGTCCCGAAAGTTTCAGGAAATTCGGACAGAAGAAATTGTAGCTCGTCGCTTTCACGAAGATATCCACCTGTTCCGAACCGGGCGTGCAGAATTCATTCAAGTGGGCACCGCCCGTGCCGGAACCGTTCGCGATCGCGAGCGCGATGCGCTCGTCGATGGCCGAGGCCCAGAGCGTCGTCTTCCCGCAGCGGGAATGTCCCACCACCGCGATCCGCTGACGGTCGAGTTCCGGACGCGTCTCCACCCAGTCGATGATCCGCGAAATTCCCCACGCCCAGGCGCCCACGCGTCCCCAGCCATCGGGTTTGTCCCAGCCGCCATACTCCTTGAGAACGCCGCCGATGTGCTTACCCGAGGAGACGGACTCGTTGGGCGCGATGTCGTCGATGTCGCACTTCACCACCGCATAGCCGCGCTTCGCCATTTCCTCGTACGGCACCACATATTTCCAGCGCCCCGTAATATGCACAAACACGGGAACCGGATGATCGGGCGACGCCCCCTCCGGCAGTTTGACCGTGAGGTTCACGCGAATGCGTCCGTCCGCACAGGAGAAGCCCGTTTCGTCGAATTTCAAATCCGCAGGACGCCCCACCGGCGCACGGCCATAGAAGTTTTCCTCGAACCACGCCCGCACATCGGCTCGGTGCGCTTCCCACTGCTTGCGGCGCAAATCGTAGACGGCCGCAGCAGGCGTATGGATCACACCGCGCGCCGAGGGATCGTCCCGCGTCGGCGCAAGTACGGACCATTCGATCGCCGCGGCTTCCGCCGCCGCGCGAGGGGGACGCTCTTCGGCGAAGTAGCGCTCGCTCTTGAGAAGCGGCAGATCGCCCACCTTCTTTTCCGCAAACAGTTCTTCGAGACGGTTGAGGAACGCGCGCGTGAGTTCCGCGCCTTCGACGAGACGCGCGCCATGCAGGCCCTTCTCCTGTACCTTTCCAACCTCGTCCAACGCCGCCGCAAGCGCCTGCTGGCGCACGGCCACGAGACGCGTGAACTTCGCACGGGCCTTCGCCGTCCTCACCTGCTGACCGAGAAGCTGCGGGAGATAACTCGGGGGCGCCGGAAGCGCAGTTTTGAGTCCGCCGGACCACGACCGCCCGTCAAAACGCGAGAGAAGACCGTCCCACACCGTCATCTGATCGACGAGCGCAGGCGAGATCGCGCCAAACGTGCGCGCCACGGCTTCGGCATAGTCCTTCTCCGGGTCGGGATCCGGCTTCAAAAATCGCTTCGCCGCAAAATCGAAAAGCGGCGCCTGGAGGTATTTCGGGGCCTGACGAACGGACCACGAGGTGAGGCAATAGCCGGCGAAGCTCTCCTTCCGCGCGAGCTCGGCCGAGGCCGCGATGTTGTCCGCGTGGAACCGAAAGCGCGGCAGGAACGGACCATCCCCTGCGCTGTTCGACGATGGACAGAGGAAGATGCGGAACCCGAGTTCCTTGAGGGACTCAAAGCCCGTCCAACGGAGCTTGTTCTTGCCGTTGTAACTGTAGTCCCAGAACCAGATCGTAAACGTGCGCGGAATCTTCGCCGTTTCGGTCTTGTTCTTTTCGCCCAGGATCATGTCGCACCACACGCCGGGATGAATACCCTTGGCGACGATTTCGGACGAAACGTCCTTGAGATGCTCGGCATAGAGGTCCATGCGGCCGCGCTTGCTGCATACAGGACACGTTCCGAAAGTGTAGGCCTCGTCGCCGCCGAGGTGGAATTCCTTCACGTCAGGACCGAACAGGTCCAGATATTCGTGGATCATCCGCTTTTGGAAGGCACGAACCTCCGGCTTCGACACACAGTAGCACGAGGAAAGCTCCGCCCGCTTCTCCATCCACTCCGGATGACGCCCGCGCATGAGCACGTACTCGGCGTGTCCAAACGTCTGGAAAAGCGGAATCGGCGCAAGTCCAAGACGCTTCGCCTCGGCTAGGATCGCCTTGAATTCCGCCTTGGTAAAGGCCTCGGGATGGACGCACTCGGGACAAGTTTCCCACTTGACCTTGTCTTCGATTTCCCAGAGGATCGCATTATATCCGCGCGCCGCCGCCGAGCGAAGAACCTTCACCACCGCTTCGCGTTTCAACTGAAGACTGTTGAAATCAAGATGCAGCGCCAAAGTCGGCTGCTCGGCCCGAACGCCCCAAACGAGGGCCACTATGAAAAACAATGCTGCTAGCTTATTCATTCTGTTCCTTTACCGTATCCAACCGGACACACTTGACTTTCCCACGGTTCAACTCTTTAACAGTCTCGCGCTGCCCAAGAGAGGCCATCAGAGCGAGTTCACTGGATTCGATCGCCCCAGATCGGAACGACGGCTTCGCCTCCGGCCGCTTCGACATCCGCTTTCGCCTTGAACGCATTATTCCACGTCCACCGGGCATGACCCTTCGCGTGTCCAAGTTCGTTGATATGCGTAACCACCGTACGTACCGGCTTGAAGCGCTTCACGCCGTCGGCCACCTTCATTCCACAATAGGGATGGACGATCCAGAGGTCGGGCCGGCGCGTGGGATTGAGTTTCTGCACATTGCAACAGTCACCGGTATGGTAGATCACGAAATCGCCAATGCGGATTTCATACGGAGATGTGAAATCAATCAGTTTCGCGTTGTGGTCAGTGAACGAGGCACGAATCTCGACGTCCTTCAAGTTGAACACCTTGGGCGCGCGCACGAGTCCGCGTGCCTCTGGATCCTTCACGCCGGCATTGGGCAGGAAATTCGAAATGACCACCTTCCCCGCGCCGTCGATGGCCTTCACGTACGGATTCGTATAGTGGTCGCCGTGACGGTGGGTGATGAGCGCGAAGTCGACGAACGGCGCGATCTGCGGGGCCTTCTGGTGGCGCAGGTCAATCGTAAAACACGCCTCTTTCGTTTTCACGACGACGCCCATGTTGTAGACGAGCCACACGGCTGGCTTCGGACCTGTGACCACCGTCTCGCGCACCTCTTTCAACACCTTGTCGAAGGCGGCATCAAGCCGGCCGAACACAAACTTCTGCGCCGGCGTCGAGAGTCCCTTGGCGCCCTTCTTCTGGTAAAGCCGATAATCATCCGGCGTTACCTGGTCAATGGCGGTCTGAAGTTCCTTGTACTTGTCGACAGGCGTCGCCGCGCTCCAACCGCGCGCCGCCGCAAGAGCGGCCGCCGCGGCAACGAGTGACTTGAGAAAATCTTGACGTGTTTGCTGATTTGTCATTGATCTATCGCTCTTGGGTCCATCACCTAAGCACTATGTGCCTGAAAAACCATGCACGATCATTATCGCATTTATCCAATTGGAATACAAGTGGAAAATAGCAAACCCCCTTTGCCAGGTGGGGTAAAATCAGAATTCGCTTTTTTGGCGTTTTCAGGGTATTTTTCCCCTGGCGGAGCCGTCAAAAAACCATTTCCCGGGACAATTCAGGTGTGAGGACACGATTCGTCAGGCGCGCCCGCCCCTTTACTTTCACACGCGAGGCCACGAGTTTTTTTTACCACGGAACACACGGAAACCCGCTTCGCGGGACACGGAAGGTAGTTTGAAAAAATACCCTTCGGACCCGGCACTGGAAATTCTCCCGCGTAAAAAAAGTGCTTGTGCGGATTCCAGATGAGGTCGAGGACAAGGCCGATGGATGCGCGAAGCATAAATTTCAAATCGCCTTCCGCGTCCGGCGGAGCCGGCTTCCGTGTTTTCCGTGGTGAATTTCCCTACCCCCTGGCTCGGCGGGGAAAACTGGACTCGACGGAGCTTTCGCTTTAGCCCCCCGCCCGCGCTGCGCACGGGAATGTAAATGAGGATAACTTTGAGGCAAGTTATAGGCAAGGTTTTAGGTTCTAGTCTGCGGTTGACGGCGGCATGGGCGATGCCGCCCTACCAGCGACGCACTGAGTTTCGCATGCTTCGCAAGTTATAGGCAAGTGCTTTAGTATTCAGCAGCCAGCGGCCAATCCAAGCGGTCGTGGCGCGTCATTTTCATTTATTCCTCAAGCGAGTATCCTTTTACACCGTCTAATGCCGGCGTAAACCGCACCGAAGAACTTTCTTTTCCATTTTGCAAACTAAAAGTACATGCAGGATTCCTGATAATCATTTTACCGGATGCATCACAGTAAACATATGACGAATATGAGTTATGTTTGTTCTCAACAATCAGGTAAGAATTTCTACCAGATTCTTTGTGATGATTCCTAAACAAAATGAAGCGTCCAGCCATTGCCACCGGGCTAAACTGCTTTGACACGTCAACATTCTGGACTTCGCATTGCAGCTGCTGCAATATCTTCGATGCGGAGTTGGGAAGAAAAACATAATATGTCATGACCGCCACAATACCACCAACCAATACCAGAACATTCCATATCAATGAAACAGCCAACACCCCTTTACGCACAAATCTCATGATCATATTCCTTTCACCTTACCCATTTCGGACAAGCTTTCTGGCCACAGACCCATGTATTGTTTGAACTAGCATAGACAACATATTTATCATGTTCCAAATAGTGGAAATAGCTTTTGATGCTTCCTGTATCATGCATGTCAATGGTAACGTATCTCAGATTCTGCGACGCCCGGATTTTATTCTCTGCCTCATAATCAACAACGAACGAAGAGGACGCATCCCCCTTCAACACAAAATGATATCTTCCGTTGCCCTCATCATTAAAAATGCTCACATCATTGTCAGAATACATCTCCCGTGTTCCATTAACAACTGGATGCGATTGGACATAATTAAGATAGGCAAAAATCACAATGGAAAGGGTCACAACACTCACAGCAATGTTGATCCAGAAAAAACAACAACTAATGCGTATGTTCATGTAAGGCATCACAAAACCTCATTCGAATTTCGACAACATTTTTGCAAGTTCCCTGTATCGTTTCTCGAGCCTGGAGATTTCCTCAATAACACATGGATTCTGCATCGTAGGATCCTGTATCGTCAGGAACTCAATTCGTGCTTTGATATCTGCCATAGCTTTGACTATTGCAGCTTTTGTCATAGGCTCAACTGATGATATCGCCTCACTACCTGGACTAGGGGCAACATAACCCAACAACGACGCAAACCAGTCCCAAAAACCACAGCCCAACCTATCAGTTACAAAGGGATAGTTATTCAAAAATCCCATAAGGTTTAAACATGAAAGATACTCTTCACGATCATATGAAATCCACCGTCCTAAATTGTGGACATAATGACGATAATTGTAATAGTCTGCACTAGTTACATCATCGGCATATTCACTTGAAAATCGCCATGGGTTGAGAGTTGCACTCATCTGCAAAACATCAGTGTCGTTTTGCGTCGATACGGTCTCCCCGAACGGCGAATAGTCATAATGGGCGGACACAGTTTGTGCTCCGGAAAGCGACACAACTTCGCTCACATTCTTGTTACCATCGTGCGTGTACACAAACGTGCTGGTGAATGAACTGGAGACATGCCGCCATACGAGCGGACGCGTGGCGATAGGTTCCGTGGGATCCCACCCGAAGTGGTCGGTCACCGCGTTGCCATTCGCGCCGTCGAGGCGCTGGATGCAGAGATAACCGTCATACACGAATCGATGGTGCTTCTGAATGTGTTCGCCTACATGTTCGATGTATTCGACCCGCCGCCCCATATGGTCGTACTTCATCGTAATGTTCGTCGTGCCGCACGTCCACTGCACTGGACGGTTCTCGCCGTTGCAGGTAACGGTCCAGATGCCGGTGGAGGTTTTGACCAAAGTCTGGTTGCCGTCGAGGTCGAAGACCGGCTGAAACAAGCTCTCCCCCTGTGCCGTTATCGCCGTGTACTGGTTGAGCGAGTTCGCTGTGTAGGTACGATTGGTTCCAAGTTCGGAGGATGCAAGGCGGTTACCGATGTCATCATAGGAATAGACGTATTCTATATCGCCGTTCTTAGTGGCAGAGACCAGTTCGTTCCGAACGTTGTAGCCGTAGGCGTCAATCCGACTTTCGACAATTGCCGAACCCGACTTCACAATCTGCGTGCGGCGGCCTGCCACGTCGTTCACGTAGTCGTACTGCGAGATGGTGACAGTCCCCATCTGATTTCGCACCTGGGTCAGCATCTCTCGCTGCGGCTCGTAGGTCCAGACCGTGGATACTGAGTTTCCTGACAACAGTCCGCTCTTGAGGTCCGTACCGGCGAGGTAACTCCAAATGAAGGACACTTCTCCCAACTGTGCCTGGACCAGGCGTCCGTTCGCGGAATCGTATGCCTAGGTACTCGTACGCTCGCCGTCCGCAGAATGGCCGATGTCCCGTCCATACTGATCATGATGGCGGGTCAGAGTCTTCACGTAGAGTCCGACAACGGATTCGGACGTCACATCGCCATAGGCGTCGTAGGCGTAGGTTGTCATCCCCTTCACGTCCGTCACAGAAATTATGCGTCCTAGCGCGTCATAGGTCCGCGAAACCGGCGGCGTGTCGTCCGAATAGGCGGTGCCAGTCAAGTTTCCCCAAGAGTCGTAGGTGTAGGTCGTCACGATTCCGCGCGCCCATGTGCGTTGGATTTGGCGTCCCTGCGCGTCATACGCATAAACTGGACCATGACCGTCGGCGTAGGTCTTCGCAGTTACGAGTCCCGTCGCCGCATCGCGCGTCCAGGTAGTTGTGTCGCCGATCTGCGATGATACGTCACGCCAGGTCGTGAGCGAAACCCGCTCGCCATAGACATCATAGCCATAAGTGACCGGATAGACCGCGCCACCCTCGGCTAGGAGATTGCCGCAGTGGTCATAGGCCCGAGTCGTCACGTTCCCGACCGCATTGGTGATTTCCGTCACCCTGCCCAGCGCATCGTAGGCATAGCTTGTTGCCGCGCCGGACGCATCAACGACGCGCGCAAGCCGTCCTAACGGATTGTAGTTCCGCATAGTGGCGTTGCCGCGACCGTCAATCCTAGCGGTCTCGCGCCGATAGGCGTCATACGTCCTTTGTTCGCACACGCCCGTGCTTGTCACGTTGGAGACGCTCACGCCGTCCACGAACCAGTTCGTCGCCACGTTAACCACTTTCGGACTCTCCACCGTCTCTACGCGCCGCCGATTCACAGGATCCACCGCCACACGCCTCACCGTTACATTACCGCGCACGTCCGTATCAACGGTACAAGCATTCTCGTCAAGCGTCAAGCCCGAACGTCGAATCCTCCGTGCCTCCACAAGCGGAACAATCGCCGAATCCGAACAGGATCGCGTCGTAGCGGTCGACTCAAAGACGATGCCGTCTTCGACGACGAAGGACCTGTCCACCACCGTCATGCGCGATTCTCCCCCCGCAGTCTTGGTCTCTCCAGCCAAACCACCAAACAAGTCATACGTGTACGCGAGTGACGGCCGACCGGTTTCCGTCTGTCCGACCAGGCGTCCATTTCCATCGTAACAGCGCTCCTGCACGTTCACGGCATTACCGAAACCCGCAGTCTCGACGCGGATCGTCTCGCCGAAGCCGTTCACAAAACGCTTTTCACAGCGCGGCGAGTTGGCGAACCCTTTGCGTACCGTCATGGTGCGGCAAGGATTCGCAACACCATTTACGACAATCGTCTCGACGCCGTAGGTGGTGAATTCGGGCGTGACCGCACTTCCCGTCACGGACGCGGTGGAACCATCCGCGTTGAACACCTCGATCCGAGTACCACCGTCCGCGTAGTTGGTGGTCTTTGTACGGTCGTCTGCAGAGTAGGAGGTGGTTGTGGTCGCGCCGTCTGCAGCAGTCTCGGATACGACGCGTCCTCGCGAATCGTAGCTTCTCGTGACGGTCTGCGTCTCGCAGTCCGCGGCGGTGGTGGTCTCAGCAACGATCCGCCCATCTGCATTGCGCGTGTACTGGGTCGCCACAGGCCCGAACGCGCCGTAGCGGGTGGTACGCAAGAGGAGCTTCGCCGCGCTGTAGTCGTTGGAAACGGTCACGCCGTTGCGGTCGGTGCACCACACCGGGCCTTGGCATATCCAGTCCGCTGCAGAATTGGTGCCGTCGGAATGCGCCGTCGCGATCTCCCTGTGCGACGCGTTGTACGCGTGCGTCGACCACGCGAGCTGCCGCCAGTCGTCGTCGACAAGCGCGTATTGTTCGCGGCGTACCACGTCGCCCGCAGCGTTACGGAACCGGATCTCCCGCGTTGACTTGCCGGACACCATGATAAATCCGGCGTCGCCGAGAACGCCATCATCCGCCGTCTCAACCACCACGCCGTCGGCATCGGGCTCAGAGTAATTGGTTAAGGTGGCGCGTCCATCCTCGCCCACCGCCAGTATCGGCCGCGCGGCAGCGTCATATTCCATGAAGGACGTGCGCGAAGCGCCACAGCAACTGCGGACGTGAGTGATGGTGGAGTGTCCGTCCGACGTCGTCCCGTAGGCGAACGTCTCCTCCAACGTCGTCGATCCGCCCACAGAGGTTCGCTTCCACGCAGGACGGAACTCAAGCGGATAGGCGTCTGAAGTATAACCATATTCGCGAACCTCCGTCGGCACGCCTTCGGCCACGATGGTCTCGCGAGTCACGCGCCCGTACTGGTCACGCACATATTCCGTGATGCGTCCGAGCGCGTTGGTCTCCAACGCCACCCAGCCTGCAGAAGAGACCACGGCGGCGTAGAGCAACTTGCCCGAAACCACATCGCGACGTTCGGTAGCGTGTAGAGTGTGCCGATTGCGGTCAAGTACGGACGAAGTCGCAGAGATCACGTTCCCGTCGGTGTCTCTACGGCTGCGAATAGAGGTCCATACCTTATGGACCGGATTATACGCGAGCGTTTTCTCCTCGCGGAGCGCGTCTGTGGTCCCTGCGCCCTTTTCGAAGACGAAGTCCTGCAGCGCCGCGTCGTAGTCCCAGCGGTAGTCGAACTGGTAGCGTTCGCTGCGGTATTCGTGGAGTGTGAAGGAACCGGCGGCGAACGAACCACCGAAGTCGAAGCGCTTCACCGCCGCGCCAACGGGAGAGGTCCACACGAGCCGCCAGCAGGGACAAGCAGGTGACGACGACTGGGGATTGAGCGTGACCGCCGTCATCACGCCGTCAGTCACACTTGTGATGGCGGTGATGTCCCCATCTGCATTGCGGGCGACCGTAATACCGAGGTCGGCGACCGCCACAGGTTCACCATTGCGCGGCTGGAGCGCAACCACCGCGCCGGTGTCGCCGTAGATGACGCGCAGTCCGTCGGGAAGTTCCTCAACGAACCGCCCATTGGAGTCGCGGAAGAACTGTCCACCAACGCCGGCAGAGACGCCCGAGGGAAATCCACGCCGGTATTCGGTAGCCTCGCCGAGTCCGTCGAGAACGACCGCGTCGAGATTACGCTGGTAGTGGAGGCGCCGCATCATTGGATGGTTGTAGCGAAGCGCGGCGGCGGTGTAGAGCGAAGCCGACGGACGCGACGCCCTCACCACCACACTCCCCGTGGGGAGCCCACTGCGGTTCGGCGTCGAGCCGAACGCCTGCGAAAACATGACGCAACCGTTGTCCATGACCGTTCCCTCTCGGCAGCAACCGCACTCGTTCCGCTCCTTGACTGGCTCAGACACGAATACGCAGCAGTCGGAGTCAATCTCGTTCCCGTTCTCAAGCAGACGGAACACCGCCACCGAGAACCGTCCATCCTCCCAGTATCCACCCGCTTCAACTGGATGCGCCAAAGCTCCGGACGCTGCCAACCCCTCGCCCGCCTCCACCGCGATCTCGTAACGCTTGTCGGGATCGCACTCTCCGATTATCGTGGCCGTCGCAGCCCTCTCCTCCAGCGCCACTCCCGCCGCTATAGTGAAGGTGATCAGATGCGGATCCGCCTTGATTTTTGGATGGTATGGGCCAGTCTCTGCGGACTCAACGGATCCGCCGGTGAGGGTGAGGAACAGCGGACCACCCACGGTGTTCCAGTCGACGCTCACCGGATAGCACACGCCGCCGACGAGGTCGACGGAAAAATAGGCCGGATTACCTCCATCGTTCTTCCAGGTGACCGACGCCCCGCTTCCACCAATGAGGAATTGCGCGTCGTCGTCCGCCGCCACCGAGAAGACATAGTTGGACGTGACGGACGGCCGGAACCATCCGCGCGACGACAGGGAAACGATGAAAGTCCCGTACGCATGGGATTCGTCTTTGCTGATCTGCGGAAGTCCATCGCCAAAATTGGCTGGCGGCCAGTCGTTACCGGTGTAGTCGGCCTCGGGTCCGCCGAAGGACGTCGTAAAGCCGAAGAACCCATATTTTAGCTCATTCGTGCATGCGGAACCACCTTCTGGAACGGCACTACCCCCGCTCGGGACGTTTCCTCCCCCTTCCGACGTTGTGGCGGAGTGCAGTGGGTAGGGATTTATGCCCGGCTCCTGTCGGCACGGATCGAATCCTCGGTCTATCTCCCAACCATCGGAATCGCCGTCGCCGTCCGTATCGGGATTTAACGGATCGGTGCCGTAACGCAACGTCTCGTCACCGTCGAGCACCTGGTCACCGTCACTGTCAAGGCGCTTCGCCAACTGAAAGAACCCCATCGAGCCGGTGGCGTTGGTAGGCCAGTGACCTGACGCCACCAGGTTGGAGCACGACAATTGCCACTGGTGGCGTACGACGGCATTCGACAGCGCCGAGGAGACGTCCAGTTCCGCAAGACGCGTCCAATACGTCGGCGAGAGAGTCCAAGAACCATACAAGTCGAGTGGCGACGGCACCTCCCCCAACGGCCATTCGATGCCCAGCCACACGTTGGTCGAAGTGGCGGCAATGCCGAAGAATCGCAGCGCCTCGACCGGCGTCGAGTTAGTGGGATTTGTGATGGGGCCGCACGAATCCCCTAGCTCCAAATCCAGGCCTTCCGTCACCGTAGTAGGCATTTCGTTTCCCATCATCACCCCTGACAACTGGAACAAATCCTCCAGCCAGGGTATCCGCATCGGCGCATTACCCGACTTCTGCGCCTCGACCGTCACCACAGCAGCCATCAGGGAGAACAACACCACCGACATGGAGAGCCGAAACCTCGGTCCCATCAACTTCCAGAGCCCTATACCCGCCAACGCAATCAAAAAAAAACGCCAACGAGACTAACAGGCCGATTGTCAACCAATCGGTTATTGCGTTACCGTAAGTGCTCATATTATCCTAACCTCTTCTACATTTATCCAAACTACCGAGGATCTCAAACTGTAAAGTTAATTGCAAAAACCCTCTGACACAGAGCCGGCAACCATGCCACCCGACACGAAGCCCATAACCGACTCATCACGCACCAAGAGAAGCGTTGCATGAATATTATCGCATTTTCCCGACTGGAACGCAAGCGGAATGTCGAATTTTTCGGGGGGCGTAATTGCGATTTTCGCAGATATTACTTGACTATTTTTTAATTATATTGTACAATATTACCATGAATGCTTCAAGAGCCAACACCGTTCGCGGCCTCTGGGACGAACTCAACCAGGGCATCTTCCCCTGGATCGACGACAACATCAGCGAACTCGACTCCGCGCACAAGCTGTTCATGGCCGTCTGCGAGGCGGTGATCAGGCCAGGCGAGTTCGACTATGCGAAATGGAAGGGAAACGGACGTCCGCCTGCCAGCCGCCTGAAGATCTTCAAGGCGTTCCTCCTCAAGGCCGTGCTAAACGTGAAGGACACGAAGGAGCTCGTGCGGATGATCCGGGCCGAGCCCCTGTCGCGCAGGCTCCGCGGATGGGACAGCCCGGGGCTCGTCCCGTCGGAGTCGCGATTCAGCCGCGTGTTCGGCGAGTTCGCCGAATGTGGATTCACGGACGCGTGGTTTGCCGAGATGATCATCAAATACCACGGCGACACCCCCGTCGAAACCGTCAGCTACGATTCCGCGCCCGTGGAGGTGAGGGCACGCGCGGCGAACATGAAGCGCCGACTCGCGCGGATCGACCCCGACCAGCCTCCTCCTCCTTCTCCAATCACCATCCAGGGTGCGCGCGCGGCAGAAGTCAACATGGCCGAGTTGCCCGTCGAATGCGAATGGGGGTGCAAGCGCGATTCGCAGGTGAAGAAGAAGCAGTGGAAAGGCGGTAAGATCCACGCGGCGGTGACGCGCGACGGCGTGCCGATTGCCGTGAAGTACACGTCCGCGTCCATGCACGACTCGCAGGCCATGATCCCGCTCGCCCAGCAGGCCGCCGCGAGGGT
>JAZUGW010000270.1:0-15529 GCA_045641465.1 Kiritimatiellia bacterium
AGACGGTCGCGGATCGTCTCCGCGCGCGCAGGATCGGCGAGCGACTTCGCGACCGGATCGTCGTATTCGTCGATCAGGATCGCCGGCCCCACGCCGTCCTTCGCGTAGAGGAAACTGATGGCGTTACCGAGATTGGTCGAGGGCTTCTTGCTGCGGTCGTAAGAATAACCCGCCTCTACAAGAGCGTTTTCAACGGCATCGGGAAACGTCGCGTCAAAGTTTTCTATGCTCGAGGCATCGACGCCGCCCCAGTTGAAGTGGATGACCGCGTGCGGCCTCCAGTCGTAGTCCGTCTTCGAGATGGCAAGGCCCTCGAACGCCTCCTTATGCCCGAGGAAGATCGACTTGAGCGTCGTCACGCCGAGCGACTTGCCAAACCGCCGCGGACGCGCACAGAAAAAGTAATTGCGGCTCGGATCGGTGATGAGGCGATGGAAGTACGCGGTTTTGTCCACGTACAGCTGCCCCGCCTTGCGCAAGGCCTCAAAATCACACAAGTTGGTACAAATGGGTCTCATGCCCGATATTGTACCAAAATTAAGTTCACCGTGCAATTCTCGGGTTAGTTTCAAAGTTTTTATTCGAAAAGTTTCGCATCGCGGTATTCGGCATCGGCGTCGGGATAGATCGCGTCGTAGACGATGCGGACATTCTTCCGCTTGATCGCGTCGACTGCAGGTACAAGGTCCTTCAGCAGTGTCTGCGAAGCTACAGGCATATGAAGCGAGGCCAAATTGCCATTGATGTCCTCCGCCGCGCCAGCCACGAGCCAGACATCGGTGCCAAAGCGCTCGATGGCCTTCGCGATCTTCGCGGGATTGCGTCCTTCCAAAAGCGACATTGCGGCGAGGGACGGTGCCGGTTTGAAATTGGGTTCGTGTACGCGTGAGATCCACGCCGGCAGGGATGACAGATTGCCAATCCGGCGCTGGGGCGACTGACGCAGATAGACGGAAAAGCCCTTCACCGCAGCATCACGACAGAGGCGGCGAACCACCGTTTCCATCTGGCGGTCGGCCTCCGCGCCGGTGATGTTGTTTTCCGGTACCCGGTGGAGAGCGATTAAGAGGTCCTTCGATTTCAGGATCTCCATCTTCTCCAACACGTCTTTGAAGGCAGAGGCGGAGCGCGGCGTCTCATTGGCGTCGTTCTCAATGAGGCGGTAGTCAGGATAGAGGTTCAAGACCGGCGAGAGATCCACCCACACGCCGAGACCCTGCTTGCACAGCCAGTCCCGTTGCGACTCGAGTTCCCGCCGGTCGCGCGAGAGCAGGTAACGGGCATCCACCATCACCGAATCGTAGTGGCGGAAGAACGTCGGCCGCGTCAGCACCTGTTCCTTGATGGAGGCCGTGCCGCGCAGATAGAGCGTGCGTTTGCCTGCGTTCGGCGTAGGCGCCGCATAGGGGATCTCCACGACGGCGTTGGATTCGTCCGTCTTCACGCGGAACATCCGCACGCCTGCGGCAGCGATGGTAGTAGCGGTATCGGCGCCGATCTTGAGATTTCTGATTTGCGGCGGCGTGAAGCCGATGGCGGTCCGCTCTGAAACATCCGTGAGCAGTTCCTGACATGCGAGGATCTTACCGGCGAAACTCGTCAGTGTAAACGGACGCTGCTCCCAGGTGTTGTTGATCACGCACACCGTGTACTCGCCCTTGCCGCGACGGCAGGTGACAATGGAGAGTCCGTCGTCTTTGGCTTCCGGCGAAGTACCGAAGATACGCTGGCGACAGAAGACGGCGTGCAACGTGGCACGGGCTTCAGGTTTCAGCGGGAACGGTTTCGCGAGCGGGGTGTCGACCCGATTGGGGATCGGTACCTTGCACTGTGCCTGTTCCTCGACACCCCAATCGCCACCGGGGATCACCGTGAAGCGTCCCCTGCCCGCATCGGGCAGCGCACCACCGAAGATGCCCTTCACGTTGCCGGCGGTCAACGCCAGTTCACCGCCCTGGCGTACATACGCGCCAAGCGTCTCGCGCAGTTCGGCGGATGGCGTGAGACGGCCGGCGAGGACAAGCAGCGGATACTGGCGCAACACCCAGAGCGGCGCATCGGAGAGAAGACCGTCCGCGATGTCGCCGTAGGGCGTGGACGCATTGAAGCCGCGTTCGTCATGGAAGTAGCTGGCGTCCTGATAACCAGGATAGATCATGTCGAGGACACCATCTGTCAGGTAATCGCCAGGTTCGTAGGGAAGCGAACCCCAGACGTTGTAGATGCGTCCCGTGTAGAGATGGCGCGGGAAGGACCATCCGCTGTAGAAGTCCAGCATCACCGCGACAGGTGTGTGCATGATGCCGGGCGTACCATTCTCCTCGCACCAGCGAACCGCCTCGCGCTGCAACCGGCCAATGGGCGAGAGTGCCTGCTTGCCGTCCTTCGTGTACTTGCCGCTCCAGTAGCAACCGCACTCGTAGCCGAAGCAGGACGAGTTGTAGAAGATCTGCGCCCACATGAGTTTCTTCATCAGCGCAAGCGACGTACCGCCGATCGGCGTGCCCTTGGTTCCGGGCTTGTCCTCTTGTGGATACCCTTTCCAGCCCCATCGGTTGTACACGCTCACGTTACCATACCACGGTACGCCGTATTGCTTGCCTGCACCGCGGATGAACGAATAGTAGATCTGGGAGTTCGGAAGCGCCTGACCAGTCTCCGCGCCGAGGAGCGAATAACAGCATTCGCGCAGGTAGTAGTGCCCGAAGTTGAGCGACACGAGCGCCGCCATCTTGTTGCCGAGCAGATAGTCCATGCGCTCGAAGTGGCGTTGGAAATTGAGATACTGCTGGAAGCGTCCGGCGCCGAACGGCTCGAACTGGTTGGCGTAGCCGCCCACGTAGCGGCCATCCTGTTCGCCGTTGTCCATGCCGAGCCAATGGTCGCCGAGTTCCCTTTCAAACATCTCGGTGACGCCTTCGGGACGCTTGAACTGCGACCAGTCGCCAGGACCCGAACCGGGCACGAACCCCCACAGGTCGAACAGGAAGAGGTTGCGCCTCTTCAGTTCTGCGACTTGTTCACGCACGTCCTTGCGGAAAATCATGCCATAGTGCGCCCAGATCACATCGCCCAGCCGATCTTGTTTCGTATAGTGGTCGAGGTCGGTCCGGTAGTTGTCGCCCATGCTTCGCAACGCCATGAACTGCATCCGGTTGCCGAAAGTCTCCGCCGACGGCGGCTTCACCAATCGACGCGCGTCGTCCGGATGCTTCCGTGGCTCGACCGGATGCGAATAGACTCTGATTTCGGCGCCGGCGGTCAATGCCGCCACCGTGACAACGGCCCACAACAATTTCCCAACAAACGGTTTTCCATTAGGTAACATGTTTGCCATAGCAGACTTCTCCTTTTCAACCAAATTCCCGTTCTATCAACATTGGGCTTCAGAACGCATGGTGTAACTTATTTTAAGGTTTCACAGGTCAAGCCCCTTCATGTCTTGGAACACCATACCCCAAGACCGCGTTATTCTATCACACTTCAGGGAACCAGGTCAACGGGGAAAACGCCGTTTGAAACTTCAGTTTAGCGTAGAAATAGAGAGATAGAGCAAGATACGACGGAGACAGAGCGACGGCATGCCACCTCCGTTGTCAACCACCTTCATCAGTCACTTCACCAGGCACAAGACTCGTCCGACAGCATGAACCCCACCGCCGGCCGGGGACTGTCCCCATGGATCACATGCAGCTCCGTCGTGGGGACAGGCCCCTTGTGGTTAGTGGGGACAGTCCCCTTGTAGTCGTTAGTGGGGACAGTCCCCTTGTGGTCCCCGACCATGAGGGGACTGTCCCCTGGAGTTCGTCCCTTGGAGTTTCCAAGAGTTCCGACCACAAGGGGGAGGGGAACTGTCCTCACGAGGTCATCGCACAAACGTCTTCATCGACGGAACCGATACCACGTAGACCGAACCGTTCTGTCAGTACTTGAACAATATCCGACGAGAGAAATGCCGGTAGAGTCGGCCCTATTCGGATATTCCGGAACCCAAGCGACAGAAGCGCCAGCAGTACCGCGACGGCCTTCTGCTCGTACCAGGCGATATCAAACTCTAGCGGCAGTTCATTGACGCTCGTCACGTCGAGGGCATCCCGCAGGGCAAGTGCGATACGTACAAGCGAATAGGCGTCATTGCATTGTCCCGCATCGAGAACGCGCGGGATACCGTCGATCTCGCCCTTCACGACCTTGATGTACCGATACTTGGCACAACCCGCCGTGAGAATGACAGCGTCGTTCGGCAACGCCAACGCCACCCGCGTGTAGTAGTCGCGCGTCGTATGTCGGCCGTCACACCCCGCCATCACGATGAACTGACGGATCCTTCCTGCCTTGACGGCCGCCACAATCCGATCTTTCAGCGCCAGAACCTGACTGTGCGCGAACCCGCCGACAATATCGCCCGTTTCCAGTTCTTTCGGCGGCGCACACCGTTTCGCCCGAGCGATGACGGCCGAAAAATCCTTGGGGCGGCCCTTGATTCTGTCGGGGATATGCGGCACACCCGGATAACCAGCAACACCCGTCGTGAAAATACGGTCTCGATATGCCGCCGGCACGGGCACGAGACAATTCGTCGTCATCAGAATCACCCCGTTGAATGCCGCGAAGTCTCCTTGCTGACGATACCAAGCGCCACCATAGTTGCCCTTGAGATGCGGATACTTCCGAAGTTCCGGATAATAATGTGCCGGTAGCATCTCGCCGTGCGTATAGATATCGATACCGGCATCCTGCGACTGCTCAAGCAGTTCCTCCAAATCGCGGAGATCGTGACCCGAAACAAGTATTCCCGGGCGCGTTCCCACCCCGAGGTCAACTCGCGTGACCATCGGATTTCCATACGCCGACGTGTTCGCATTGTCCAAGAGCGCCATCGCCGCCACCGCCTGGCGTCCACATTCAAGTGCCAGGCGCGAGAGTTCGGCCACCGTCGTACGCCGACTGATCTGCTTGAGAGCCCTCAACACAAACGCATCGAGTTCCTCATTCTCCTTTCCGAGCACCGCCGCGTGATGACGATAGGCCGCAACGCCTTTCAGGCCGAACAGGACCAGTTCCTTCAGACTTCGCTCATTGGGATCGGCGTCACCGAACGCCTTCGGTTTTTTGTTCAACGACGAACGCCCGAGCATCTTTTCGGCGTCGGCAATCACCCGCCGCAACCGATCGTCGTCAAAATTCGCATTCGTCAGCGTCATGAACAACGCAGCGGTCACAAAACGGGCAAGATCGCGCGACGGAGCCTTGACTGTCGCCAAATCCTCCAGACGCGCGATCAGTTCATCCATGAGCCCCGCCGTGACGGGATTTTTCCCACAGACCCCGATCTTCGTACAGCCGAAGTTCCCAGCCGTCTCCTGGCATTGACGGCAAAACATCGCATGGGTTTCGTTCGTGTTCATCGTGCACCTCGTTTCCTTTTTTGCTTCGCCGCTCAGATCCTTCCTCCGGTTCGGCCACACGGCCGAATCCGCTGATCCTCGCAGCGCCGCACATTATGCACGATTCTCCTTCCGTTGTCTGTTTGAATTCCAACAGAATATAAAAAATAAGAAAGCAAACTCCTTCGTAGCCCTGCGCCCAAAACCCTTTAGCGAAGGAAAAGCGGCGTGGAAGGCATCGTTCCCGAGAGGACACAACTTAATTTGTACCGTGATCAAACATTGCTGCATGCGTCGACACCCGTTTCCTCATGCTTGAACCACAACATTTACTTAATGCCTTGATCTGTCCTGTCAGTTCCATGACATGCTGCTCAACGTACTCAATTTCCTCCAACCTAGCCTGTCTTTCAGTTTCTTCGTAACGCGCGGCAGGGAGACGATAACTGGAGATGTAGCTGCGCAGACGACATTTGAGTTCTTCGTCGTCTCTGGCCCTCATCTCGGGGTAGATGTCGCCGCTCATGGGGTCAACCGGGTACAGGTAGGCGATGTACGCTAGACAGAGGACACGGGAAATTCTCCTGTCTTCCCGGTACCACATGGCAACGGCAAGTCTGGGATTCAACATAAAACACGCCAACTGCGCCATTAATACTCCCTGTAAATCGGTATCGGAATAGCAATTGTACGCTCCCATCCAAGTGTTCAATTCAATCGGCCGGGATTCCCTGTTTTCTGCCAACTCGCCCTTCAGGCAATTCAAGGCATTCGTCGAAAGCATCGTTTCCAGCAAGTCAAAACGCCTGAAGTTTCCCATCGACACATCAGAGCCCGCTCCGAAATTTTTCTGTAGTTTGTCACGAGACACACCGGGGATGGGATCTTTCACACAACATAGTACAACTGCAACAGCAAGTGTCAGAATTGCAAAACACAACCCAAGTACCCACAGGGGAAACTTTCCACAGCATTGCTTTTCAACTAGGGGCATAACATTATCCGTTTTCATTGTTCCTCCTTTCACGGTTGAAGACTCGAAATACCCCGTTTCAATCCTTCTCCAAAATCCGAACACGCGCAAATCCACCGAGGCCATTCCGGTTGGGAACGACAAAAATCTTACCGTGGCCTGCCTCGTCAAGCGTGAAACGGATGTCCGCGTCGTCGGGCTTCATCCATTCATCCGCCAACGAGGACTTCACTTCGACAAAATCCTTAATGGCCGCCTGCGTCACTTCCACATCGTCAATAGAAACGGAGAACGACATCTCCCCATTCGCAACCAGATAGTTGCCAAGCTTGACGACGCTTCCGTCGGTCATCGCATCGACAAGTCCAAGCGCAACCGTCGCCGGAACATATTTCGCCGCACGCGCACGATCGACGCCCGCCGGCAATCGCGCATACCAGCAGCGAACCACGCCGTTGCCGCGGTCTTCGGTCTTCAGCACCGTCGCCGCCCCGCCAAAGGAGACCACCTGCTGCGCATCGCACAGTTCGAAGACGCCCGAGGCCGCCGGCAGATTCCAAACCGATGGCCAGAGCGGCGTCAAAACGCCCGTCGCACCGGCGGCGAGCGCGGACGAGAAATCGGCATATTCCGTACCATCATCGGTCTTCACAAGATTCGCGTCGAGGCTTACGCCGTCCATCTGCTCCAGTTCCACGGAACCGACGAAATCGCTCTGCCGAATCGGCCTTCTCTCGGACGCGATCTCATACGCGCCAAGGTCGATCCACTGTCCGTTCACTGGCCGTACCCGATACGCCACACGGCCGATTCGACGGTCGATGAGAATCTTCACATCATATTCCGCCGAAAAATTGTCCGCAGGCTCCTCCACACCCGTGACATTCCACTTGCCCGCCCCCCAGACGGCGAAGTGCGCCGGCGCGTTGGTTGTCCCCACAAGCGTAAGCCCCGCGCTCTCGGGATGATAGGATTCAACGACTTCGGGGAGGAGCGCACAGTAGAGGCGGGTGCACAAATTCACTTCGGCGCATTCAACGCTGCCCGTTGGCATAAAAGTCAACGTGTCATTCGCCTCGCCGACCTCCCGCACCAGCGAGATGCGTCCATTTCCCACATGTGCGCCAGTTGCCGGAAGCGTCCATCTCGCATTGGGGAACGTGGCCGCGCTCTCGGAAATCCAGGCAACCGATCGCGCCGTCGTGACAGCGGCCTGCTCTGCCGATTGCCCGTCTTCCTCATCGCCCATTTTCACCTGTACGACGATGTCGTACTGAAGCCCCGGATCGACTCCTTCGAATTCCGCGCTGAAATCATGCGCATCCAAATCCCCCGCGATTGTAAACGTGCTCACCCGACTTTCCCCGCCCGTGAGCGGCGTCAAGCGGACGACAACCTGTGCGGACGAATAACGCCGCTCAAAAGAAGCGCTGCGTCCATAACTGAGGACCTGCGCAGTCACGGGCACACGCACCGAGGCAAAACCGGACCCAACCGTCACAGGACCTGAAATCGCCACCGTCGCCTCGGGCAGAACATGTTCGTCCTCAACAACTAGATCCGCTCCCGCAGCAGCAGGATCGAACGTTTTAAATCCCATTGCGAACGCCGGCGATTCCGGCCGCAGACGAAAATCGCGTCCGGCTGCATCCACAAAAAGCGGATCGGCCACGGCGCCGCCCGCATCGCGTCCGCCCGACGTCCATTGCGCGTAGGTTGCGCCGTTATAGCGCGGCGCACTCTCCACACACCACCAGAGGTTGCTGCGCCATTCAATCTGCGCGCCATTCTTGATTCCCGTGTAACGCGTGCCAAACGCATCGCCCGACTGCCAATAGAGGATGTTGTTTTCCACCTTCATCGAAAGATGCGATTCAACCCTCGTCACCGCCACCTGGCACTGCCGCGAGAAGCCGAAAATGTTGTTGCGAATGACGTTGGCGCGCCCGTAGTGTTGATGCAAAGAAGCATCCATCGTATCGTACACGAGGTTATTCTCAATGGTCAACCCCTCGCTGCCTTCATCGGGATAGATACCCCAACCGCCATAGGAGAAGGAATCGATATCGGAAATCACGTTGTTGAAGAGACGCGTACCGAAACTCGTGCCCAGCGTATAGATTCCGCCCATATCGGAGAGCGCACGCTGGCCGATTTGACGAATGCGGTTGAAACCAATCTGGTTGCGCTGCGCAACCGATCCCGCATACCCCCACACCCAGCCAACGGAAATGCCGGTGTAGTAGAAATCCTCGATCGTGTTCTTCACCACAGTGTTGTCGGACGCATGCGCGATGATCACGCCCACGCCCGACTCGGTATGGCGTCCCCCGCGCCGGAAGACGCAATTGGTCACGAGATTGAACGATGTCGAGGCCGGCGGTTGCACCACTGCGCCGGACGCGCCCGGATTCGTAAAGGGACCGATTTTCATGCCCCCCGCACCGAGATCGTCAAACAGGCAGCTCTCCACACGGTTGCTCGAGCAATCCGCTTCAAGATGCATCCCGTAGGCACCGAGGTGGCGAAAGGCGCAATTACGGAAAACGATTCGCCGCGCATGGTTCACCTTCACCGTTGAGGGCGTTGTCACCGCCGCCTGATAGGAGTCATACGAAGACGGTCCGATCTGTTCAGAAGGCGTTGAATGGGCAAAGGTTACGTTCTCGAACGTCACGTCCTCGGCGCCGTCAATTGAGACAAGGGTTTCAAAACCCTGCCGCGGCGCAATCGCCTCGAGCCAGTCGAGACGTTCACCGGGCAACGGACGATACAGCACTTCGCCCGCCACGCCATCGTAGAACCATTCGCCCGGCGCATCGAAGGCGCTACGCAGATTTTCGAAATAGAACTGTTCCTGCGCATCGAGCTTGCTAGCAGATACGCCGGCGATGCTCACACGACTTGACGAGGCCTTGAATGCACGGAGCGGACGCCGGTACAGATCCCATTTCACATGCGCGACGAGATGGACGAACGGAAGATCCGCCTCCGGCACCTGTGCGAGAAGCGCCGCCTCCGCCGGCAACACCCCCACGCCACAAGCACCGTTCTCCTCGCTCACGATGTCGCGCACCTGGAAGAACCCCACGTTAGGTGCACGCGCACGTACGGCACGCCGTCCGTTCACGAACAACGCCTCGAAATAGAACGGAGCACGTGCCACCCATACACCGTCCTCGCGCGCCGTCCATCCCGTGATCGGCACGCCCCCCGAAAGGACGGTCGTGCCATCTGCCGCACCGACGAACCGCGTGCCCGAATCAGCTGCCGTCAGCGTCAGTACCCGGGGAAGACTCGTCATCCCCGGTGCAAGTTCTACCGTTCGCGCCAGGGTGCCAGCGGCCGTTACACACCCCGCCAAAAGGACTGCCAGCACCCGTTCCATGGCTTAACGAAGAAGAATCAGTACGCCACCACGCAGATAGAGTCCCGTCCCCTCGACGATGAGGGATTTCGGTGTAGACGTCAACGGCTTGAACTTCAGCTGATTGAGGTTCGCGGGCGGCGTTTCGGCGTCCCATGTGACCACACAGGTGCCGGACTTCGGTTCGGGATCACGAGGAAGTTCAACATTGTACACCGCACCGGCCTCCGTGCCGAGCGGCAGCCAGGTCCACGGCAGCGCGCTCACCGTGCCGAGATTGAGCGTGGCGCCGTTCACAAGCGTCAGATTGTGGACGTATGCCGAAGACGGCGTATAGCGGCCGGAAATGAAGATCTGATGCGTTCCAGCCTTGCTGGCATTCGCGGCAAGGTTCGATCTTACGGCGAAATCACGCACCGTGATGTCGCCGTCGAGATACAGGCAGGCACCGCAGGTGATATCCGTATCCTTCCACACCATCGCCTGCCCCGAAGGACGGAACCAACCACCCGAGATGATGTTGATCGTGCCGTTGGTGAAGGCGTAGTCCTTGCAGGTGAAATAGTTGCCGCTTCCGCCTCCGACGTCAACGGTCAGCGTATGCCCGCCAAGGTTGCCGTAATACGGCGGCTTGTTGAAGAGGAGATGATTGCCGCTGCCGGGGATGACGATCTTCGAATCGGCCGTCAACGTCATAGCGCCGATTGCGCCGTTGTTGTAAGAACTCATACCGGCACCCTTGTTGACGAGCGACGAGGTGAACGTACCGCCATTGAGGACCACATGGTGTTGCGCGACTTCGTAAACGCTGCGGACATCGAACGTTGCATTGGAATTGACCGTCACCGTGGAGCCGCCTGCCCCAAAATCATGGTAATAGCACAAGGCATAATTCGTGGCGGTCGTGTCATTGTAGGCCTGAAGCGTGCCCCCGTTGATCACCGTACCGCCCGTGTAGGTGTTCTTGCCGAGAATCGTGAGCGTTCCCTCGCCGTCCTTCACCAACTTGAGCGAGCCCGTGAGCACAAAGTAGTTGCCGTAGTTGCGGTCGGTGCTCATGGCCATACCCGCCGGCAGGAAGATATGCAGTTCGCCGCCCGCACCCGTGGGGAGCGTATCGGTGATCAACACCCCGGAACCGAAATAGGTGTAGGTTTTGGGACAGATCGTGAGATTGTGGCCATGAAGGTCGATGCACTGCGCAGAAACGAACTCCGGCAGCCCCGCCCAATCGCAGTCGTTCGTTAGTACCACGCTGCCGATTGTCAGGGAGGCACAGCAGAAGAGCGACCCCGTGGGCGCATTGAACGCGATGTCGCCATCGAGCGTGACGGCCGTCGCCGTGCCCGGGCGCCCATTGGGGATGACGTTACCATTCGCGTCACGGCACGTCCAGTTCGCCCGGTTCATCACATCTCCGTCATGTGCCGCACCAGACCATACGGCCGTCTTGGCGACCTTCTCAAGGTAGAGCCCGTCATCGCGACGGTCCACCATGTAGGTTTCCGCCGCCTCTCCGCTGAGTACGAACTGCGAACTCACCGCCACGGGATCGGTAAAGTCAACCACCTTCATACCAAAAGCCAGATCCTCGCGCCCATCCAGGAGCACGGTGATGCGCGCATTCTCGGCGAAGGTGACGGTGTTGGCGCCCGTTGTAAAGGCACCGCGAGTCGTCCAGGTTCCGGTGCGCGTTCTCAAATCGAGCGTGGCGCCGTTCTGCAAGGTGCATCCGTAGTAGTAGTCGGTGTACGGCGTGAAACATCCGTATACATTCAGTACGGCGGTACCGCTGTTCTGGTCGCGGTCGCAATTCGCGTAGTAGTCCGTCACATCCGTTGCCGCCGCCACCTTCAGCGCGCTTGAAAGGCGCAGGTTCGCCGCCCGCAGATTGTTCCCCGTCTCGAGAGCAAGCCAGTTGCCCTGCCCTTCAACGGCCAGCGTGCCAGCGGATATCTCGGTTTTCTGCAACTGGAACGACTTCCCCGTCACGCCTTCGCCAAAGGCGACCGTGAAGGTATGGTTGTTCAACTGGATGTTGCCCACCGTATCGGCGCCGCCGAAATAAATCGTTGCCAGAAGATCGATGTGGGCGTCTCCGGTCAGCGCGAGCGTTCCCCACCCGCCATAGGTGTTGATCTTGTTCATGTCGTTGACGGACGACTTGAACGAAGCACCTTCCTCCAGCCCCAGCCGATAGGTAGCCATCGAAACATTGCCGTTCGTCTCGAAGACGGCATTCGTTCCCACGAGAAGCTGCGTTCCGGCAGGTGTCGTACCAAACGTCTTCATCGCCCAAGGCGAGTATTGCGTCGCATTCGAACTGGGGCTGGGCGGGATGGACACCTGGCCTGCGGCGATGTAGGTGCCGCCCGAATAGGTCTGCGCTCGCGACGAACAGTAATGCCCCGCACCCTCCTTCACGAACTTGAGTTTACCGGCGAGGACCACTGTCGTATTGGTCAAGGTCACACCCTCGGCGAGGTCAAGGTGGAATTCGCCGCCACCGACGGTATCGGTGATAGTCGAGGTGGCCGTACCCTTGAGATCGGCCATATAGAAACGATGTCCGGCAATGTCAATCGTCACGTCGGCGGGAATCGTCACCGAGCCGAGTCCGCGCCAGTCGCAATCGGCGTCGAGCGAAATGGTGCCCACGAGCGAAAGCGCCTTGTACGCGAGCGTCTGCCCAACAGGACAGGTGAAGGTCGTGGTACCAGAGACGACCACCGTATGTTCCGCAGTCGGCGCACTGCCAGGCAGGTCGTCGCCGTTTGCATCCGTACAGGACCAGTTCGCCGGATCATTCACGTTCGAGTGGTCGCCATCGCCCGTCCACACCGCTGTCAGAGGCCTCGCCTCAAGGAACTGCCCTTCTTCAACCGTCACACCGGGCACATTCGGCTGTTCGCAGGTGAAAACGAGCCGTCCCTTGCCCCGCTTGATGATATTGCTGCCGGCCGTGAGCGGCGCCGAAATTCTCACTGTTTCACCCTCGGCGACGAAGATCGTCGGATCGGCAAGTGTGAGTGTACCCGTACCGAGAATCCGTATGGACTGCGTGAAGAAGAGGCGTCCCACGCGCGTATCGGCATCAACGGAAACCTCGCCGGCAACGGAAAACGCCGCCGGATTCCCGTCCGCCCACGCGGCCTCGGCATCCTGATCCAACGTCCACGCGCCCGGCTGGTTCCATGCGCCACTTGCCGCCGTGCGCCGATAGACGAAATCGCTCTCGTCGATCCACGCTTTCCCGTTCGTCCACTTCGCCTGCAGATAGTCCTGCACCACAGACCGCGAGAAGCTCTCGATCGCCGACGTGCAGACAATGATTTCAGACAGGGCACGGCCACCGCTCCGTTCCGTGAGCTTGCGGTCGGTCGTCAGGCGGTTCGCCCGCGCATTGGCACGCAAGGACATCGTATACTGGTGAAGGCCGAGCGGCCATTCGTCGGTGTACAACACCGGCTCGCTGTCAGTGTAGATCTTGGTATCCCCATTGATGAGACCATACGACGCCGTACCGTAAACGCCCGACAAGCAATGGAAATCATAGATCTCACTTCCCACATAGCCAAGCCAGAACAAAACGGCGGGCTGAATATCCATCGCCCAGAAGACCGTACGAATCGTATTGATGGACGGGAAGGCGAGATCGATCTTCGACCCCGCAGCCCCCATCTGAAGAACGGGCACGTCGTTCTGCCAGGCAAACGAGCCCTTGTTGCTCCCCGAGGGCACCGTGCCGTCATACGTCGCGCCGCCGCTGCCGAGGTTCTTCCAGCCCGTCACGGCGTTGTTCGCGTCGAAAGTGAAATAATCCCGACGCGACGCATCATAGCGCAGCACCGCGTTTGCAAGCACCGTCTCCAAGGCGATCTTGCGCCACTTGGCAATCAAATGTTTCGTCACGAGCTCGCGATCGGCATCCCCGAGCACCGAAGGGAAGAGAATCACTTCCGAAAGCTGCCGGCCCGACACACGTTCGCCGCCAGCCGCGCTCTTGTTACGATCGCGCGAAAGCGAATCGGAACAGCAGCT
The DNA here is from genome assembly GCA_045641465.1 of Kiritimatiellia bacterium. Taxonomy (GTDB): domain Bacteria; phylum Verrucomicrobiota; class Kiritimatiellia; order RFP12; family UBA1067; genus RUG572. The sequence goes on from JAZUGW010000270.1 coordinate 13,769, forward strand.
CTGCGTGGTCGTGAAACAGATGATCTGGAAACCATCGGCCGGGATCGCTTCGGAACCGAAATCGACCACCTGCCGTAAACCGTTCCACACCTTGCTGACCTTGGCGTAGGTCGTTGCAAAGTAGGCCGCCCCACCACGATGGAAGTTGTACGCCCCCTTTCCACTATTGGCGTCACCCAACAGGAACGCACCGCCATTCGACTCGATCTTGATGACCTCGAAGACCGTGCGAATGTTGGTGAAACGCGTGTAGGTCATGTCCTTGCCATTGCCATACGCGCCGAAGTCCACCGTGGGCATGCCCCAGGACGAAGGCGCATACACAGGCTTGAGCGTCGCGCTCACCGCATTCGCCGACCGCCCGTCCCCGGCCTTCGACTGCCACGACGCCAGATTGTTATTCGCGTCCTTTGACATCGTCGTTTCATCGGCGGCATCCAGCCAGAACATGGCATTCTGCGAGATGAAATTCACCGCGTCGTCTTCTGCGCGTACCGAGACGACAGAGACCATCGCAATCAACGTGAGAAAAACGAACCGAATCATCTTCATTTTGATTTCCTTAATTACAGTTGTCCCAATCCAATGTCAGGGGAGGATCTTGAGGACGGATGCGATGATGGGTTCGGCGCGTGCAAGATCGTCTGGATGAACGTAGATGCTCATCCGCGTGTTCATGCCGGCCCTTCCATACAACGGCGTCCCAAAGTTCCCCTCGGCAACGGAATCATCATCAACGGCAAAACGGATTCCCGCGGCTTCCAGCTTCTGACAGATCGAACTCGCTTCGAAAATCAATACATCGGAAGCGACGGGAACGAACTCGACATCGTCGTCCTCCTCTTCGCCCTCCTCGGTTTCCTCCGGTTCGGGTTCGACGGGTTCCAACTCAACGGGTTCAAGTTCAACCTCCGACACGAAATCCTGTTCGGACGGTTCTTCACGTTCAACAGGATCCGGCGTCTGGACCGTTCCACCATCCAGCTCACGGGCCTGCACCCTCTGCGCCACCTCTGTCAGATGTTCAAAGGCCTTCACATAGTCCGTGATCTCCCCGGAAGGAATCGACGACGAAAGACTCGTATCGCTCATTTTGCTCCTTGTTCGATTATCAGTCCGAGATCAGCGCAGAGAGCCAACCGAGTTCTGCCTGAACGCGTTAGATTATCGGATGAAGATCGTCGTCCCGCATTCGAGAAGGATGCCGGTGGGAATCTTGTAGATGTTGTACCCTTGGGCACGCGTAGCCGGATCAAGAATGAACTCGATCGTGTCGTAGTTCTCCGGCACATGGTCGGTCCAATCCACGACCTTGCCGCTCAAGTGGGTACGCCCTTCCAGCTTCACCGTGATGCGCGCGTTCGGAGCGAAATCGACCGTCTTGCGTCCAACCGTCGCCGCGCTCGTCGTGGACCACGTCTCTTCCTTGCCCGAAAGGTCGAGCGTGGCACCATCCTGAAGTGTGCAACCGTAGAAGTAGTCGGAGTCCGGACGGAACGTGCCGTACACGTTCAAAGCCGCCGTACCCGTACAAAGTGCGTTGTTCCACGTGAACGTGGGATTGTAGCCGCGCACGTTCATGTTCGTCTCCATGTTGAGGCCCATCCGGTCAATGAAGTCCACCGTGCGCGCCTCCACCGTGCGGCTCATCACGCGGAAGTATTCCTTCGCAGTGGAAACGCCCAGCAGGCGAACCGTACCGTTCGTGATGTCCTTCTGCCACGGGATGTACTTCGAGTCGATCGGTGCGTCGACCGTGAG
>JAZUGW010000271.1:0-4509 GCA_045641465.1 Kiritimatiellia bacterium
CTTGTTCACGATCACGTCGGGCTGGCACACTTCCACCGCCTGCACGGAAAGGACCGAATCGTAGTTGCCGTCGTCGTAGTAGGCCATCAGCACCTGGCCCGTGATCTTGCCCTTCGCATAGAGCGTCATCGTCGAAGGGTCAAGATAGAGACCGCTCACCACCGTATTCGGTTGCACCACTTCCACGCCGCCCACGATGTTCGTAACCGTCTCCTTCTGGAGGCCGAGAATCGCCTCGGAGCCGAAGAACCTCACGAACTTGCCCTGCAGCGAAATCGGCGTACCGTTGTACGGGTAGTCCGTCCAGTAGATGCGGCTCGGGCGCCCGCTGCCGGCCGTCGCGCACACGTAGGTGAGCGAGTTCGTGGTGGCGTCCTTGAACACCCAGTCGATCGAGTGGACGCCGCCGTCGGCCACGTAGATGCACGGATCGGCATCATCGGTATTGAAGAGGAAGCCCTGGGCCGTTACATCCCCTTGCGCCAGGCGTTCCTGATAGCGCGCGTAGGTCGCCACCCAGTCGATCTCGCCCGGCGGCGGCGTGAGCCGATCGCTCAGATAGTATTCGGGCTTGAGGCGTTCCCAGGTATAGCCCGCCTCGGAGAACTCGAGCCGGTAGGCCGGCCCGCCGCCGACCGCCGTCGTGTTCCCTTCCGACGTCGCCGGCGCGGCCACATAGCCGGCCGTCGCCACAAACACCGCATTCGCCGCCGCCCAGGCGTTCCCCCCGTTGGGGTCGTCATAGACCACCGCCGGCTCGGGATTGCCCAGCGAATAGGCCGCAGGAATCGCCGTCTCGGCCAAGGCCCCGCCGGCCAAGGCCGCGACGGCAATCGCCGCATTCCTTAGAATTTCAAATTTCATTCCGTCTCTCTCCTCAACGCGCACACCCCTTCAAGGTCTCAACGTCTCAACACGCACCGCTTACCGAACGCGCATGATGTAGTAGAGCGCGTAGTAGGGAGGAAGGTTGTTGTGGGCGTCGCTAGACGTACCATACACTTTATCTGTCGAGTTACCACCAGCCGTTCCCGTCCTTGCCAATTTACCATTACTGCCGTTTCCATCACCTTCAAAACCGTTTCCACCACTGCTCACATATCCACCCGGGTTGACATTCCAAACCGGAGTACTTCCATTCAGCCATTCCTGGGCGAGACTCCGATCCTGCCGATAAAGATGGCTATGAACCGGCATTTCGGCAACCGTCAACAGATGGTTTTCCTCGCCGCCCTGATCCGTAACCTCATAGCGTTTCCACGCATCGCTCTGGCCCGTCGTCGTGTCGTTGACACCCACGACGAAACGACCGCGCAGATCGGGTATCCTTAATCCATTGATATTATCCTGCCCGTTGCAGATCGCCCAATGTCCGGAGTTGCTGCCCGTCGCCCACGCTTCGCCATCCGGCGCGGTCGACCGCGTCCACATGATGATGCCGCCCACGGGCACCGGTACGACTTCTGTCGCGACTTCGTTGATATTGCGCATGATCTTACCGTTCACGGTGACATTGCCGCTCACCGTCACGTTCTTCTGTGCCGTCACGTCATCGGCAATCGTCGCGGTTCCGCCAATCGTTGCGGTTCCGCCAATCGTTGCGGTTCCGCTAACCGTCATATTCCCCTTCGCCGTAAGGGCACTGTTGCAAACTGTGGCACCTTCAACCGTGAAGTCGCCCGTCGCCTTCTTCACATTGTGCGCGAAGGATGCCGTGGGCACCGCGAGCAGCTTCTGGCGCGGACGGATCTCGCCGTTGGAACCGACGACGGTCAGGCCGAGATAGAGCGTCCCGTTCGCCGCGAGGACGTCGTCCAGATTCTGACGCGTTCCCTGGAAATCGCTCGGTGCCTGAAGACTGTCGCTGATTTCGGTGTTGAAAACGCCCGTCCCCGACGCGAGCAGCACCGAGGCCTGTCCCGCCCACAGGACGTTGTTCCCCGTCGCATCGGCATAGAGGCGGAACTCGATCGACTTCGTAAGTTCCGTCACCGCCGTGCCGTCGGCGAGCTTGAGCGCGCCCTGATAGGAGAACGAGCCGAACACGCTCGCCGCCGCCACCGTCATCATTGCCAACATCAGTTTCTTCATTTTTTTAGCCTTTCTAATCGTTTTAAATCGTTTCTTTTTTCTTGAACATTCGAACCCTCGAACATTCACTCACTCATCAAATCAAACAATCACTCAATCGAACAACTTGTCCTCCGTAGCTTTAGCGAAGGAGGATCGAACAATCCGAACAATCACCCAATCGAACAATCCGAACAATCGAACAATCCGAACAATCACCCAATCGAACAATCCGAGCAATCACTCACGCCCCCTCACTTCACCACCGCCACGGGCGAAATACGCTTCATGACGAACTTGCCCTTCGCGCGCACCGTGCCTTCATGGCGAAGGCCGTCGAATTCCCAGACGAGTTCGCCCGAGAGTTTTTCTTCGGGATTCCACGCAACGCCCTCGTTCGCGTCCCAGGTGAAGACGACGCGGTTGGTGATGGAGAAGGTCTCCGGCTTGATCGTGCCGGCGTAGTTCGCGAGGTCGTCGCCCGAGGGGGCGGCCGTGGCGAAGTCGGTCCGAAGGCCGTCATGCTGCGGGTGGCGCGCGTGGCGCATCGGGTTGATCTTCGAGGTTTCACCCACGACGAACGGACATGTCGCGGCGGCGCCGAACGTCCCCTCCATCGCCAGCACGGGCTGGTCGGTCGGCAGGAACGGCGACGACAGGCGCTTGATGCCCGACAGCGGCTCCGGCGCCGTCTTCACCGCGCCCGAAAAGGCCCGCAGGACGCCGTTCGTGTTGCGTCCGAACCACACCTGCTGCAAAAGCGACATGTTACCGTCCGCATCCACGTAGACCGGCAGGCGCACCTTCATCTTGCCGCCCGCCGGCACATCGCCCGTACCGCCCGCACCCGAGGTGTCGTTGCGCGTGAGGCGATACGTCACCGTGTCGAGTTCGGCTGCGGCGAGCCACACGCCGCGCGGCCAGGTCTGCACGACCGAAGCCTGCGCCCCCGTCTTCGCCGAAATGGGCACCACGACGCGCATCTTGCTGCCGCCGTTTTCGTCGCGGATCTCGAGAAGTGCGCCGTATTCCTGGCCCGCCGCCGTCGTCAGCTGCGTACGGTCGAGCGCGAAGGTCACACGCAAGGTCGCGCCCGCCGGCACGTCGCGTTCCAGCTTGGAATTCGTATCGAACGTCATCCACTCGGACTTCGCCGCGCCCGCGCCCGAAAGCTGCACGTGCAGCCCGATCGGCAGCGCCATCTCGGCCGTTGCCGTACCATGCATCTGCACGGACACCGTGCGATTCGCCGCGCCGTCGTTGCGGATGTCGAGATAGCCCTGCGAAAGCTCCGTGCCGAAGTCGATGCCGTCGCGCGGCGAGACGTTCAGCACGCCGCTCCAGTCAGTGATCTTCGAGGAGTCGACCGCCAGCACCGAGGCGTTATTGAACGTCATCGTACCCACCAGCGACGAAAGCATCACGAACGGCTTCGAGGTATCGCCGCCGCCGAAGACGTAGAACGAGCCCGGACCCACGTCGATGCCCGAGAAATAGGCGTCGGTCGTCGTTTCGCCCCAGGTGGAGAAGCCCACCACGTTCATCGTCTCGTTCGTGGCGCTCTTGTGCCAGGTGATGCGCGGCGCAACCGGCGTACCCGTCAGGCGGCCCGAATAGGTGTTCGTCGCATAGCACACGAGGACCGAGTCGGCCGGCACGCCCGAAAACGAGCTCGCGCCCGGATCGCCCCGCCGCCACATCCGATAGCCGGACTGGGCGACGCCTTCGGTCGAACCGCGACTCGAAAACTGCTTCGTGTCGAGAAACGCCGCCGAGTCATAAAGCGCAACCCATTCGACCGGCCAGTCGCGGAAGAGCGTATTCGCATCCTCCTTCGGCCCCACCTCCACCCGGATGGCGTTCCAGCCATTCACAAGTGAAAATTCCTGATCCATCTCCGGCGCGCCAAACGCCAGAGCACACGCACCCGCTGCAGCAAGCAGACAGGCACTAAACCGCAGGGCCGGCATCCGCCACCCCGCACCGAAACAGGCTATACTCACCAATAGACTCCTTTCAAGGGCAAAAAAATATCAAGTCATTGTATCATAATTTCCTCTCTACCTCCATATATAAAATGTAAAGAAAATTATATACCCCCCTCCCACGGGGACAGTCCCCTTCATCGTGGCCCCCTCGGGGACAGTCCCCCTGGATAAACGGCTGTTGGCAGAGACCTTTTTGATGCATCGACTGCCTAAAACGGAGAATGTGAGTGAATGGCTCCTCTGACGGCGCCCTGCGGCGTCGCCTCGGTTTCCGGACCCTCCGGTCCCTGGATCTGTCTTGCCGGTTTTGCGCGCGGCGGCGCGATCCGCCGCTTCCCGCGGCGTTCCTTCCCCTTCGTTGCGCGGAAGCAGCCACTATGCCGTCTTCACGGACGACCAGGCGACGTTGTCCGCGAACCACGCGAGCGTGCGCGCCGAGCCGTGCGGGAAA
>JAZUGW010000272.1:0-11361 GCA_045641465.1 Kiritimatiellia bacterium
ACGCCCCCTAAAAATACGGCCTCCTTCAATTTCTCGCATCCCTTGAACGCCAACGCGTCAATGCGTTCTAGCCCTGCAGGCAATACGATTTTCTCAAGGTTCGCACACTCGTAAAAGGCACATTGGCCCAATTTCTTCAATGCCGACGGCAATCGAACGGATCGAAGGTTCACGTTACTATAAAAGGCCCGATGCTCGATATTCGTGACACCTTCAGGAATTTCCAAGGAGGTCAATCCTTCGCAATAACGAAATGCGTCAGAACCGATCTCCCGCAAATTTGGCCCAAACCGTAACTCTCGCAGTCTGGAACATTCTGCAAATGCCGTGTCTCCAATACGTTGGATCTCCGCAGGAACAATGACACGCTCAAGTGTTGGCGGACAGCGAAGCAACGTGTTACCGTGTTTAGAGCACAACACGCCATTCGTCACGTAAAGAACAGGATTGTCCCTCTCCACCACAAACCGTCGGACTTTTTCTGTTTGCCAAAATGATTTGCGAAGCACATTGGTCACAGTATGTGTAAAAACGATTTCCTCTGTTCCGTCGCAGTTACAGAACGCCCATCCGGAAATCCATTCTACCCCCTCTGGAACAACATAGCGGGGACTTTTGGGGACTGCAACAACCAATGTTTTTGTACCGATGTCAATTAGGCTTCCTTCAATCGACGAAAATGATTCGTTGCCAGCAGCAACAGATATTTCCTGTAAAGACGGACATCCACAAAATAGGTGACGACCTGCAGATCTGAAGGTCGAGGGCAAATGAACCCTGCGAAGTGCTCTGCATCCTTGGAAGGCAGATTCCTCAATGCCGACAACACCCTCAGGAAGTTCAATCAAGCCAAGTGAACTGCAATCCAAGAACGCAGCGACACCTATATTCGTGACAGACGAGGTGATTTCTATATATTTAAGCGACAAGCAATTCGCGAACATATAGGGCGAGATGTTTCTTATGCCCCGAGGCAATTTCACACGTTCAAGTTTTGTGCAATTGCAAAATGCTCCAAGTTGGACGTTGCTGATTCCATCGGGCAATTCGACCTCCCGAAGCGAAACACACCCTCTGAATGCTTCCGGGTAAATTTCGGACACGGACTCTGGGATGTCGATTTTCGACAAAGATCGACAACCGGCAAATGCCCCATACCAGATATTCTTCACCTTCCCACGGAACCGTACCTCTTTAAGTTTTTGACAATTAAAAAATACATTCGGACGAATCGACTTCACTGCCGGCGGGATGACAGCCATCTCAAGATTCAGACATCCCATAAACGCACGTCCATCGATTCTCCTGACGGAGTCTGGAAAAGAAACGCGTTTCAACCCAACACAATCTCGAAACGCATCGGTAGATATAATTTCCACATGTTTCCCGACAACAACCTCTTCAAGATTCGAACAAGCGAAGAATGCCCCATGCGAAATTCCGACGATCTTCTTTCCGTTGAACGTATCGGGCAGCACGATTCTCCTTGGCAGATTCGTCCATTCAAGACGCTCGCCGGCGGAAGCCTGTTCGATGAAACATCCAGACTCATGCTCCACAACCTGAAACATCCTCCCGTCTAGGCCATCAGGAGAAGGTGACGCGCCTGCAATGAACGTGGCACACAAAATCGCATACGTAATTCTGCAGGCATTCAGAAGCCTTACGATTCGTTTCATTTGCAGTCCTCTTTCAAACATGGTGCAGCAACTTCAAGCCCTTTTCATACCAACAAAGCGCTCATTAAAGACAAAATACTAATGATCCAATCGATGAAGATTCCCCTCTAACCGCCACTGTCCATCTTCATAGATCTCCACCAAAACATCCGGGACGCCTGTGCGGACAAAATTCTCGATACTATCAACGCCTTGCATGACACTCTTTATCGGAATCCATCTACTTGAATCACTTCCAGCATATGGTATCTGTGCGAAACCTGGCACAACGGAAGGCGAAATTCTAATCGTCGATTTTGAAAACATAGTCACATGTCGAAAATAATCATACTGTTCACTCGTCCCCATATAGTACACGGCATTTATCGTTTGTGTCTCATGTCGCTCCACCTCTTTCATAAATGAATCAAAGTCCATCGTAGTGGCACATCCTGAAAGCAAGAGAAACATCAATATGTCATACGTTTTCATTTTACCCCCTTAATTTCCAAACTCGAGACTCCATTATTTGATTCATTTTTCAATGATCGAACATCCTCGATTCCATTTGTCTGTTGAAGAACCACTGGTTGCCATTTAGATTTCATGGATTCAACTTTAATCGGAAGAATAGGGCAGGAGTACTCCGACAGTATTTTTTCAGGTTGGAAGAACTCAATCGGAACCGTTTTCCCATAACGAAAAAAGAAAACTAAATCAAGACATGCCGTGCCCCAATTCGGCTTGACAAGGATCCATTCCCCTTCTTTTACCGGATATGGAAGTCTTGCATGTTCGGGGACTATTCGGGGACAGACACGAACCGTACGTTTCGAGAACATTGTCTGATGCCTAAAATAGTCACCGTCTTCTTTTGTACCCAAATACCACACCGAATTAAGGGTTAGGGAATCATCACAAGACACCTCATCAACAAACTCCTGCGCAGTCCGAGTTGCAATACATCCAGCACATACAACGAAAACAAAAAAGCTGAAAAATGTCTTCATTTCTCGATCATAACTTCTAAAGTGGTTGAAAAGGAGCAAGATGACATTCGCCAATTTCCCATAATCGTCTCCACGAGGATATTTTTACTTTAAAACACTAGCATTCCATTCGTGACTTGAGGGATACAGTTTAATGTTGCTTTTCGGGAAGGTTTCGGGCGACCTACCCGATTGTGAAAAAGACCACCCCGAAAGCAACGAAGACAGTATACCCCATTATCTGTCAGATCGTCAACACCATTCCAGCACAATTTGATTCGTTACGGCGGTTGATTGGCAGACTCGGGTTGCGCCGCAATGCCAGGCCCGTGGACAATCTCTTTACGGCGCGGCCGGAGTCCGCGCCCTGGCGAGAAACGCCGGAAGAATGCGCCGGCGACTGCGAAGGCGCTTACCACGTTGAGGGAATTCTTCTGTCCGTGTGAACGGATCTCCAGCACTTCGTCGGCCATCGCGACGACGTCGGGGTCGAGGCCGAACCGTTCGTTGCCCAGCAGCACGGCGCACGGATAGACGATCTCCGCATGCGCGAGGTCTGTGGCGCCGTCGACCGTTTCGAGCGCATAGATGCGGCGTCCTTCGGACCGCAACCGGTCGATCACGTCGCGTACGTCGTCCGCATGTTCCCACGGGGTCGACTCGTCGGACCCCAGCGCCGTCTTCTTGACCTGCGCATTCTCGGGCGTGGGCGAATAGCCGCAGAGGATCAGTCGCTCCGCACCGAAGAAGTCGGCCGTGCGGAAGATGCCGCCCATGTTGAACGCGCTACGCACGTTGTCCGCCACGACGACGAACGGCGCCTTGTCCACATGGCCCGGTACATCGGTCGTGCGGATGCCCATTTCGGCATCGGTGATCTTCGCGCGCTTGTCGACGCGTTCAAGCGGCACGAGCGCCGCCTGGATGGACCGCGCCGTCGCCCCGGGCTGCAGCAGATGCGCAATCGCCAACAGCCGTTTCGATTCCGCCGTGCGCAGAAAATCAAAGGCGGCCGCGCGCGCTGCATCGTTGTCCGGCTGCGCGGCGGCGGCCTGTACGAGGCGATACGCCTCTTTCCACTCTTCGTTCGAAAGATGGATCATCACATGACCGCATTGTCGATGAGGCGCGTCTTGCCGCAATAGACCGCAAGAAGGATCGCCACACCCGGTTCAAGTTTCTTGACGGGCTCCAGCGTCTCACTGTCGACCGCCTCCACATAGTCGACCTTGAGGCCGGCGGCTTCGAGCTTCTTCGCGATCTTCGTCTGATAGCCCTTCCAGGCGATCGACTTCTTCGCCTTCACATCGGCCTGCGCCGCGAAGAGCGACTGCGAAAGCGCAAGCGCCCGCGTTTTCTCGTCATCCGAAAGGTATGTATTGCGCGAGCTGCGCGCCAAGCCGCTCGGCTCGCGCACGATCGGCGCCACAAGGATGTCGAGATCGAAGTTGAGGTCGCGCACCATCCGGCGGATGATCGTCTCCTGCTGGAAGTCCTTCTGTCCAAACACCGCGAAATGCGGATGGACGAGATTGAACAGCTTCGCCACCACCGTGCACACGCCGCGGAAATGTCCCGGACGACGCGCGCCGCAGAGGCCCTTTGAAAGCTCCTCTTCGTTCACGTACACCGAATGCGCCGCCAGGTACATGTTGTCCGGCGTCGGGAAGAAAATCGCCGTCGCGCCCGCCTTGCGGCACTTCGCGAGGTCCGCCTTCTCGTCGCGTGGATATTTCTCGTAGTCCTCGCCCGGACAGAACTGCACCGGGTTCACAAACACGCTGACGACGATTTCGTCCGCGCCGTTCTTCTTCGCCGCCTCGATCAGCGAGAGATGTCCCTCATGCAGATAGCCCATTGTCGGCACAAGGGCGATCTTCTTGCCCGCCATCCGCTGTTCGGCACACCACTTCTGCAGTTTCTTCGGCTCTTTGAACGTCTTCATTTCTTCACTTCTTCTTTCTTCTCTACTTTTCGAATGTCGCATCCGTCGGACTTGACCACGCCACCGTGAATGTCGACAAAGTTGTTTTTCGGATTGGCATAACGCGTAGCAACAAGCTGCGTCACGCCCGCGTAGACGGCCATCGGCCCGGACAGCGAATTAAGGCTGTCGAGAACCACCGTACCCATGCCACGCTGCACGTAGGTGCACGGTCCCGCCCAGAACTGGGATGTCCGGAAGAACGCCTCGCCCTTATCCGACGGAGCGCACCAGATCGCGGCCTTTTCGCACGTCGCACTTGAATCCCACGGCACAAGCTGCGCGAGAGCGAACTCCACGCGCGAACCGGGTTGCTGATCCAGCACAACACCGCGCGTACCCGTATCGGTCCCGTGGATGAGTACGTACGCCGAATTGGCTCCTCGGAACGCAAGGCCCTCGCGCGCCGCATAGAGGAACGTGCCGACGATGCGCTCGCTCGCGCAATCGCGGAAGACAAACCCCTCCAGATGCTCGCGCAGCCACCCGGATTCCCAGCCGGCCACGGGGACTGGTCCCTTGGGCGGCGGCGGGTTCTTCGCCACGGGCAGCCCGTGCGGACGACGCAGCGAGTAGTGCGGATTGAATTGCAGGTCTTCGACATAGCCGTTCCGCGACTTGCCGACAAAGAGCGCCCGCCGCCAGCAGCAGCCTGAAAGATAGGAAATCAGATGGTTGTCTGACGGATACGAGGCGAAATCAACCCCTTGCCATCCGTTGCCGATGTTGACATCGCGAATCCAGCATCCCGGACCGAGCGACCGCACGGTCCACGGATACGGCACCGGCGCAATCGTCGTCTGCTCGGGATACCAGAAGCAGAGTCCACGCAGCCCCGCCTGCGTGCCAAGCGAGATAAAGGGCGTACCCTTTTCCTCATTTCGCCCGTGCAGGGGCATCAACACGGAACCGCCCGAACACGTATGATGCGGCACCGCCGAACACCCGCGCAGTTCCACACCGGACGGCACCACGAGATTGCCGCGGAAGCGGTAGCGTCCCGCCGGCACATAGACCGTACCACCCTTCTTCGCCGCATCGAGCGCCTTCTGGAAGGCGGGCGCGTTGTCGTCCAAATCAGACGACGCACCGAATGCGGTCACATCGTAGAGCGCCTTGCGCGCAGGCCGAGGGAACGCGGGACGCTTCCAATCGCGACGCGGAATGAATACGTCGCGTACGAGGGCGTGCCGACTCGGCGGCACGGGATCCTTCGCAAACTTGCAGCCGTAGAATTGCGCAATCGAATCGAAGCCCGGTTCAAACAGGACACTTCGCTCCGAAGAGAAGGTCGAATTGTAGACCGCAAGCCCCACACCGTTGAGCGCCACGAGGTCAAGTCCGACGCCACAGGACAAAAAAGAACTCTTCGCAATGACACCATTGGTAAGGCCCTGCCGTCCTTTGCGGAAACGGACGCCCGTGCGATAAAACACCACCGTCAGACCGCGCACAAACTCCCAGTCGCTTCGTCCGAAATCAACACCTGTTGTCTCGTGCGAGAGCAACCATTCGCGAAGTTCGGGGAGTTGAGGCACCCCCGTGCCACCAAGCGAAAAGAGCGTCCACACCGTCGGACTGATGCACACATCCGTGATGCGTCCAATATCCGTCGTCGAATCAATTGAGAGGCCGGTCTTCAGTGCGCAGAGGCGAACATTGCGAATCGTGTGCAATTCATTCCAGTCCGGACCGATCTGAATACCCTGCCACGAGTTGACAAACGTACAGTTCAATACCGTCTGATTGTCATTCGCAACCGGCGGATGCGCGGCCGAGCGCACGGTCCACGGATAAGGCGTGGGATTCGTAAGCGTCTGATCGGGGTAGAAGAAGACAAGCCCCACCAATCCCGCACCCGGATTCACCGTGAACGCTGCCGGCCCGTTTTCGTCGCCGCGTCCGCCGCGTATGCGAAGGACTGTCGACTGGCGCGCGCATTCGGGCCTGCGCGCGGGATCGCCGCGCAAGGTCACCCCCACCGGCACCGTCACGGGTTTCGTCACCGTGTAGTCGCCGAGCGCAAGAAACACGGTGCCGCCGCCCATCTGGCCGACTTTGTCAAGGGCCGCCTGAATGCGGTCCGTATCGTCGGCAGCCGCACCGGCAGGTTTCAGCACGACTTCAGCCAACACGCTGTCTTCACCGCGATTCACGGGGATAACCTGCTCAACACCCCAGAGCATGCCCGCGATGAGGCACGAACCGACAAACAACAGAGAACGCATCGTGTACCTCGCTTCGACTAGCGGTTTTTCTTTTTCGACTTCTTACCGGCCTCGGCAGACGGCAGTTCCTTCGACAGATAGTGCCACCCGTTCACAAACTTCCCGCCCTTGAGTTCGCCGTTGACGATCGAGTAGGCGCGCGTGCTGCGGCGGATCGACTTGTTGCAGTTGCCGTCCATCGTCAGCAGGCTGCCGTCCGCATGGCGTTCCAGCACGGTGATGTAATGTCCCTGAAGGCGGATCACGTCGCCGGACCTGATCTCGGACGCGCTGTCATAGCGTTCGCCCGAATTGAAATTGTGCGCATCGAATACATAGCCGGCAAAGTCCGTCGCAAACGCCGCACACCCGCCGTTGCCGTTTCGAATGACAATCGGATGCGTGCTGTTGTCCCAATGGCGTCCCACCCGATAGGAGTATTCGTCGATCATCTGCGCCACGCGTGCCAGGTAGTCCTCTTCCTTGAGCGCGGGAACCTCGCGCGCCAGCACGAGCCGGCCCGCCAGCTGGTACTCGCCAACGGACGCGCTTCCCTTCGTCAGGCAGAGCAGGTGGTAGACCTCCTCCGAACGACTGCGCGGCCCCGCCTTCACACGGCGTTCGCCAAGCTTGATCGCCCCGTCCATGTCACGCGCGCACCCGACGAGGCACGGCTTGCCCTGGGCCTTGGCCTGATAGAGGAAATGACGCACGGCATTCGACGAAGCCACATACTCCGTCGGCGGTTTGAGCTTGAGCTGATTGAGGTCCAGCACGTCCTCGATGCGGAACCATCCTGTCAGATAGTCGCCATTGGAGCCGACGGGATACGCCACATTCACCACCTTCTTGTCGGGCGAGAACTCGAGCAGCACCAGCTGATCTTCCGCGACATTCACGGACATCCCCTTCGTATTCACACGTTTCGTCTGCGAAACGAGCGGATAGATCTTCGTCGCATGCGTCTTGCTCGGCGTCGCATAGAACGACATCGGCAAATGCGCCTCGATCTGCGTCAACAACGCCGGGGGCAAATTCAATCCCCAGCTTGCACCTGCCAACAACACGCACGCGCAAAATGCGCCCATCTGACTGAACTTACTCATCGTTCGACCTTTCTGTGATTATCTTGAAACTAGAACTGCAACGCCACCTCGACGTCACGCGTGGTGGGTCCGATCAGCGTAACAGCAAGAACCTTCCCTCCGGCCTCGAACCGCGGCGTGGCGGTGATGTCGTCCGGCACGGTCACCTTCTGGAACAGGAATCCGGTCGGAACCGTATAGCGCACCGTCATCGGGAAGCCGCCGACCAGACGAACCGTCGTCGTCAACCGCCCCGCGTGCCAACGCTGGTCTTTCAATTCAACGCCGCCCTGGGTGACATGGCGATCGGTGGACAAGAACTGCGGATGCTCCACCGCCGGCTGCAGGGCCACCAGTCGCACCGCCCGCGCCGGTACTTGCAACTCAAGGCGGCTCTGATTGACGCCGAGCCACGATTCGGTCCAAAACTCCCAACAAGCGAATGCGCGCGCACCCGGCTCGCCGATTTCATCCCAGTCGAAACCAACGCGCGCCGGCTGGTCCGACCAGTTGAAAAGCGCGACGACATGCCAGTCGCCGAACGGACGCCGAATGCCCAAGTTCCACACGGGGAGGTGTCCGAAGCACGGATAGAGCGCCGCCGGACGCACGTCGCAGACGGGCAGCGCCTGCTGGAGGAGGCGCACGCGCTCGGGCGCAAGTTCCGCAAGCTTGTCCCCGGCAAACATCTGCTGGCCCGGCAAGGCGACCACAGTAGTCTCGACGCGCGCCTCCTCGATCGGCAACGCCTGCTGGGAGACGAGCAGGCAGTCGGGATCCGCCCAGAAAACGACATTGTGCGCGAAAATCTGATTGATCGTGCAACGCGCCTGCAGCAGGATGTTCGCCCATTTGACGGGCTGGTTCGGATGCACGATATCCGCCCCCGTACGCGACGCATCGGCATAGGCGGCCTCCGCGCCGGTGAAGTGTCCCTGGCACGCGAGGAAGACGCGGTCGGGACCGATTCCCTTGCGGAACGCCTGCACGCAAAGTTCAAACGGATTCGAACACGACGGATCGCGGAAGCGCGCGCGGATTTCAGGCCGCTCGTAAAGATGCGCGCAATAGCCCGCATTGCGTCCGCTCATGCCGTCGATCTTGAAAAACTCGTACCCCCACTGATGCGCGGCCACATCGTGGATGTGCGTAAGATGCTCGCGCGCCGCCACCACCGTCGGATCGAGCGTGTATTTGCCATTCCAGCAGCGGATGGGCTTGCCGTCGGCATCATGCAGAAACCAGTCCTTGTGCGCGGCGTAAAAGGCGTCGTTGCCCGTGCCGAACGGCGCGGTCCACAAACCGGGACGGAACCCCAGCTTGCGGATTTCATCGGCCAGCCACTTCATGCCCTCGGGGAACTGCGGTTCATAGACCTCGAGGTTCATGTTGTGGAAATTCGACACCGGCAGATGCGGCGAATTTCCCTGCCAGCTTTCGATCGACCAGAATTCAAGTCCAAACGGCTTCAACAGGCGCGCACCCAGACGCGCCTCGGCCAGGTTTTCCTTCGAGCCCGCCTGGTCGAAATACGTGTTCCAGCTCATCCAGCCCGTCGGCGGACGCGGCGCACGCGTGCGGTCGATCGGCCGATAATAGGGCACCCAGCGCGACTTGTAGTAGTCGCGAAGGATGTTGAACGAGAATTCGGCTTGCGCAGGATTGTCGGGCGAACCGTACATCTCGAATGCACAGCGTCCGGACGCAACGGACCTGAGCTGCAGGTTCCCGGCGCCGAACTGCACGGCCTCGTCGGCCGTCGGTGAAAAAAGCGAATCGTTCAGGGACGAGGTTGCGTCACCGCTCGCAAGCTGCAGCACACGAGACGACGGCTCCGGACGCGTCGAGCACGGGAAGGCATCCGCACGGCACTTGATTTCACCCGAATAGCCAAGCGTACCTTGATACGCCAACGCCGTGCGATGGTAGACGAGAAACGACAGACGCGTCCCATTCGTCTGGAACGACAGATAGCCCTGAACGTCCCCACGGGTATCGACCAGCGCGAGACGCTGCGGCACACCGTCGCGTGCGTCGACGACGGACCACGCCTCCGTCGGATTCGCCGTCGCATTTTCCGCGTGCGCGGGACCATCGCAGGCAAGTGCGCCCGAGACTTCAAGGCCGGACGACGGATGGACAAGCCGCAGGACCTGTCCCTTCGCCGTGAACGAGACGTTCCATTCACCTGCCTTGAAAGCAGTATCCGCGTACACGGCGCAAGCCGTGCACGCGAATAGCGCGATGAGTCCGCACTTCATCGGATCTCGCCTTTCAGCTTTAGCCGCGCAGCACCGTCTCGTAGTCGAAGCCGTACCGCTTGAGCTCGAGCTTCACGTCGTACTTGCCGCGGGCGAACGGCACCATCATCGGCGCCGCCTCCTGGCGGCAGGTCGTCTCGGTGGCGGGATTCCACTTGAGCGAGGCGCCGCCCTTCTTGCCGCGGCCCAGCTCCATGCACATGCGGCCGAGGCAGCAGACCGTGCTCGAGCGCTGCGCCTCTTCGGCGTTGGTGGCGGTGTAGGTCGGGTCGCCGAGGCGGATGGCCTCAAGCCAGTTCTTCCAGTGGTCGCCCGAGGTCTTGACCTTGATCTTCGGATTTTCAATCGGCGTGAGCAACTTGTTCTTCGACGCCATCAGCGGCTGCATCTTGCCATTCTGCGGCACGTCGGGGTCGCTCGGCGTGACCTTGGCGTTGCCACGCATGCAGTAGAGCCACTCGCCCTTCTCGCCGATGAACTTGATGCCCATCGGGAACTTGTTGCAGACGTGCACGTCTGTCTTGCCGCCGTTGTAGGAGTAGTGGAGGTCGTAGGTGGTGTGCACGTTCCAGAGCTTGCCGCCCGTGGTGTCCATCCACTCGCAGGTGCCGCTCACGCCTTCCGGACCCGAGTTGTCCTTGTTGAGGCCCCACTGGGCGATGTCGAGGTGGTGCGCACCCCAGTTGGTGATCATGCCCCAGCCATACGGCGCCATCTGAATCCAGCCCGGGCGGTCACCGATGCGCTTGAGATTCTGCGTATGCACGCGCGTCCAGTTGTACGGCGTCACATCGGCGCCCGGGGTCGGTCCGAGCCACATGTCGTAGTTGAGGCTCGACGGCACCGGTTCCGACGTGCGGCAGCCACCGGACTTGTCGACGCCGAGACCGACCTCCACGCGCACGATCCGGCCGAGCCGACCGTTGCGGACGAGTTCAACGACCTTGCGGAACTGGGGGCGCGAACGCTGCCAGGAGCCGACCTGAACGACACGGTTCTTGAGAATCGCGAGGTCACGGAGAATGCGACCCTCCTCAATCGTCTGAGTGAACGGCTTCTGCAACCAGATGTGCTTGCCGGCGAGAATCGCGTCCGTCGCGAGGATGGCGTGCCAGTGGTCGGGCACGCACAGCATCACCGCGTCGATCGACGGGTCGACAAACATCTGGTGATAGTT
>JAZUGW010000273.1:0-2874 GCA_045641465.1 Kiritimatiellia bacterium
GGCGATGAACGTTTGACGAATTTGCTGTATTTCGCCGAACATGTAAAGGTTGACAATGTTCGTGCACACGCCATCTGGTTGCTGGCGAGAAAAACGACGCCAGTTAATTTCACTGCATTTGCCGAACGCGTTGTTGCGTCGACCAATCTTGGCTTTAGGGCAGGGGCGGCATTGATGTCTGGATTGTCGGAAGCTTATGCAAATATTGACCAGAAAAATCTTGTCTGGAAGAGACGCATCCTCCAGGCGCTGAGGCGACATCTCGAAGTAGGCGGGAAGGGGTCCGTAATAGCAGATCGGGCGCTGACCGACTATGATGAGGAGTATCGAGTCAGTGAATTTCGAAAGCAAGTCGCGGAGCGAATATTGAATCCCAAGACAAGTCCACTCAATGGAAACCAGTACATTAAACGAAGTCTTGTCGAGGAAGAGTTCTGGAAGGTTTTGAAAGGGGACGTCAAGAAATGAAGCACATTCTTGTTTGTTTTTGTCTTTTGATCTTTGGGTTGACTGTTTGGTCGGAACCCATAAAATTACATTGTTGGATTGTGGCAAACGATCGTGGTGACACGCCGCATTCTGCAGAGTCGATTTGCCGTCAGGTGGAGATGGCAAACAGGATTTATACTCAAGTCGCAATGAGTTTCACCATTGAATCGATATCGTATACGAACAGTACACGATTGACTGATGTGGTCTATACTAATTCAACGCAAATTGCCGAACTCTGTGGGTTGACGAATGGAACTGGAGGCCTTGAGGTTTACTTCGTCAATTCGATTACGGATGATACCGATGGTTTTCAAACTCCCTCGGGCATAGTCGTTGGTGGAATTACGACGGATACGGTGTTGGCTCACGAAATTGGACACGCCTGCGGATTGTGTGACATTTACGATTTTGGAAACGGCATGTCGGTGACGGGGATGCCGCAGAAGGCCTATTTCACCCATGACTGGGGATGGTATCCCGAAAACGTCACGCAAGCGCAGATCGTCCAGCGGTTGTTGATGTACGGCTATAGTATGGATTCAACCTACAAAGGTGATCTGTCTCGTGGCGATGTCTATGGGGCGTGGTATGAGTATAAATGGAATTCGATGTTGAACAGCTATTACAAGCAGTGGCATTTGAGTAATGCCCCCGTGGGCTTCAAGCTCCATGGTAACCGGCATCCGGCGAGTGAGTGAGAAGGGAAATGGCATGCAAAGTAAAGGCAGTTTGAAGGTGCTGGCGCTAGTGGCCATGCTGTCGTTGTCGAGAGTAGTGGGGGCGGCGAAGACGGAAGTGGCGGGATTGTCGCCGTCGTCGTTTGTTGACACCGAAACCGTGACGAATGTCTTGTTCAATGCCGGTGTGGATGGCGTACGGCGGTTCTGTCTGTCGATTGAGTTGGAGGCGTCGATCAGCAACAACGTGGAGGTGGCCTTCGGACGCGACGTGAATACGAACGGTGTGCTGGATCGTTTCGAGGCCGATTTGAAAGTCGGCTGGGATGCCGGCGAATGGTTTTTCCGCGATCGGCGCGCGGGAGTCGAGCGGCATGTCGCACGCGGGGAGGGCCGTCGGCGGCTTGACTGGCAGCTGCGGTTGGATGTGGACTGCATGCCGGTGGCACTGGTGGCCGCCGATGCCAATGGTTCCGTTTTCGGCGGCGCCGTGACGGGTGCGGATGGCGGTGGCGCGGCATCCTTGCCGTCGACGTTGTTTGACGCTGACTGGAATCTGATGCGTGTGACGACGCGGGGAACATCGGACCCCGATGGAACTGTTTCAGCGACTCTCGGTGGATGGGGCTTTAGGGTGATTTTGCGATGAAGGATGTCTTTCAGCTTTTCGTGTTGAGGTATGGTCTCGCCGTTTTTGGTGCTCTCGCGCTCACGGGTATCTCCTGGATCGTCATGCCGTGCCTTTTGCGGCTGTTCCGGTGGTTCTCGCGGTTGGGCCCCATCGGCGCCGTCGTGTTGGGGCTGGGCCTGACGGTGGCGGTTAATTACGGCGGAGAAAAGAACGACACGACCAACAACCCCGCGCCGCCGACGGGCAATCCGACGAGCGCATGCGTTTCCTGACAGAATTCGTGGAGGAGTAAAGGAAAATAACACTAAATCGCTATTGAACAATCCCGAATGTTGTGATACGATGTCAACCAAGGAGAATTAGGTTGATGATTGGCAAAAAGAAAGCTGGCGAGTCTTTGCGTTCGAAGAACTTGGCACTGGTTGCCGGTTTACTCCTCATGCAAATGCTGGGGGCGGCGACGCCTGCTGCCGACGAATTGCTGGACGATTGGATTGCGCAGGATGCGGGGTTGGGCGTGCGGCAGGTGGTGACCGACCAAAATCGGGCGGCGCTGCTGGCGCGGGCCGGGGCCAAGCTGGGGCTTGCGCGCCCGGACGGCGAAGACGAGGCCGCGTGGACGGCGCGCTATCGTGCGGCGTGTGTGGCGCGTCGGAAAACGCGGCTTGCCGGCGCGGCGAAACTCGCGCGGCAGTGGGTCTATGCGCGCCACTATGTGATGGGCGGTTCGTATTGTGCGTATACGGAGGCGCTCTCCGACGCGGCGGCTGAACGGTCATGGGGACCCGTGGGCGGCGGACTCTATCTGGCCGAATACACGCCAGACGGTTTTTGGCGCGAGACGCCGCTTCTGGAAACCAAGACCGGCTGTTTCCGCGATGTGGACGTGTCGCTGGAAGTCGGATCGTAGCCATGTCGTTCTGTGAGCCAAGGAGTTGCTACTCCAATTTGTCTTCCTAAGACCGCTTGGCCTCCGACTTGACTCTATCTGGCCGAATACACGCCAGACGGTTTTTGGCGCGAGACGCCGCTTCTGGAAACCAAGACCGGCTGTTTCCGCGATGTGGACGTGTC
>JAZUGW010000274.1:0-27574 GCA_045641465.1 Kiritimatiellia bacterium
CCTGAAACATGGAACGGGTTCCTACAACTCGGGATTAACAAGGGATGGACTTTGGAAGAGAAGAATGCGGCTTTTGACTGGTATTTGGAATCCATGTCCAGGCAAGACATACAGGCGCTTTCTCCGCGAAATAAAGATTTGCTTTTGACTGCCGTGTTTCAGTGTGAAAAACATTGTCATACCAATTCCTATTTGTCCCTAGAGCGTTTGGCCGTCAATGCGTCCGGAAGACTTCGCGAAGATGCCATGCGTACGGCCATCGCCTGCGCCCCATTGGACGACGCGCTTTTGTCCTTCACGGAGAACGTCGCAACGAATTCCGTTGTTTTTGAACTAAAGGAGCGTTATTTTGGATTGGCCAAACTGAGGGACAAGTTTGGCATGGTCCCAGTGAATGCGGACATGACGAATAAAGTAATAGGTTTGTACTACAGGTTACGAAATGACGGGTATATTTCTATTTGTTGCGATGGTGTATTGACCAATAGACTGGATGGTTATGCCATGAGCTCGAATCGTCTGGACGTCGCTCGTAACATGTTGAGTTTGACCAACATACACCCCAGGGTCATCGCCTACTATGTCGGAGTCACCAACGAACTCATCTCTTCTGGACAGCCGCTCCGGAGGATAAACGTCGGAGGGAACGAATGATGTTTGCGAATTTGTTTCTTGGCGCGGCACTGGTTGTCGCTTCACCGACCAATGCCCCTGCGGCGTTCAGCACGGAGGCGGAACGGATGTTTCCGATGCCGGACATCACGGAGCGGAACGTGTGGCTCGACTGCGGCATTGATTTCTCCCCAACGTCATCGAATCGCATAGAGATCGCCTTTGGTCCCGACCTCGACGGCGACGGGTTGCTCGGCGACGACGAGGCGCCGTTCGTTTTTTCGATCGACTGCGGCAGAATGATCGTGCGGGACGGCAACGGGAATGAATTGCATTCCGAAGATGCATTCGATTGCCCGCTTCAGCTCTCCTTCGTACCCGCACGCAGAGGTGCTGGCGATATCTGGAAAATCGGTTACACCGATGATGCCCCTTTTGCCAGTGACACGTTTCCAGAAGGATTGCCGCCGTTGACCGCGTGGAACCTCGCACGGGTGCGGATGAACGGCCCCGATCTCGCATCTGCGCGAGTGTCGTTGCAGAAAAACCGATTTGCAACGGTGTTCATCATACGATGAAATGACTTAGAACACAACCATCCCATAACAGCGAATGGCCGCGAGACGGGGCAACGAACTAGCCGGCGTGTTACGTGAGCGGCATCCATTCGGTCTTCAAGGCGAGGTTCGGCGTACACAGGATCGATGGATGATGAGTATGATTTGATTTTTGAATTTTCCTATGGATTTCCGTTCTGAAATCCGCTAAAATGAATGCCGGATGAACTCTAGAGAAGATGGGGTAATTCCCAAAAATGAAACAATAACTCTGTGAGAGGATGGGGGTGGCTATGAAATCGAAGACACTGTTGACCGTCGCGGCGATGATGTTCTTGGGAACATCGGTGTCGGCCGCAACGTTCTGGTGGGACGAGCCGGAAGTTGTGCGGACGGTGGCGTTGGGCGTGAGCGGCCAGGCTCCGGCTCCGATGGTGTGCGCGGCCGCGGGCAGACGTCTCTTTTTGCCGCTTGCGAATGGGAACGACGAGGCAACGGGATTTGTCTTTGATGTGTCCACATTGACTTTGCGGCGGGGAGGTGATGGTAAGTTGCTTGCGACCACTCCTGCGGCGCTCGGTTTTTCCGGCGGCTGGGGTGCGGTCGCCTTTGACACGCGACATGGTTGGCTCGTGTCGGGGGCCTTTGCAGCACAGGCGGAAACGCAGGCTTGGCAGAAGGATGCGAGTTCGTGCGACGCTGTCTATTCCGGCGGCGCGGCGTTTACGGCTGGTGATTTTTCGGCAGATGGCGCGACCTTTTACTCAAACGAAACGGGTACGGGTCGTCTTCAGGTCTGGACCGTCTCAGGACGGGTGCCGACGGGGTTGACATTTACCTTCAGTCAGGCGGTTGCCTCGTCGCAGGTGAATGTACTTGCCGGCCTTTCTACGACAGCCTTCGACGGTGCGACGCGGCTCTATTATGGCGAAGGTGCCGCGGCGGGTGGGTCCGTGTGCGTGTTCGATGCGGCGACGATGACGGAAACGAAACTCTGTGACCTTGCAGGGGCGGCGGCGCCGGTGGCGCGCGTGAGGGCCGTGCGGCTTCCGGCGGGTGCGGCGTTCTTGAATGTGTTCTGCACGGACGGCCGAGCGTTCATCTACGCACTTGCGGCAAACGGACTTTCCCTCGTTTCGACATCGCCTGTGGCGACGGTGGATCTGTCTACGCTCGTCCCCGGCGGCACATCCTATGCCAGCGTGGATGTTGCGCCCGACGGCTTGTCGCTTTTCGTGGCACCGGCGACGACGGAGGCGAACGTGTTGGCGGCGGTGCGGTCGTCGAAATGGGGGCTTGTCGATGCCGTCTCGCCCGTCACCCTGTTTCCGTGGCGAGACGACGCGGCGCAAACAACGCCCAAACGACTGACTGCGCCGAGTACTACGGTCACGATTACGGGTCCGGACTGTTGGGCGGATCCTGCGATCTACAAGATGGTGAGTTGGAATACGGCGAAGAACGGCGGTCTCTCCTCGACCTTCTCGAATCTCGCCGGAGGTGACACCTACCGATTCGAATGGCATGGTTCTGAAGTGGCTTTCACGGCTGCGAACAAGCGCGTGTTCAATCTCTCGCTCAACGGCGTTCAGGTGGTGACAAACCTCGATATCTTCGCCGAAGTCGGTGCGAAGGCCTCGTTGACGAAGTCTTTTTCAACGACGGCAAATGGAAGCGGACAGATCGTCTGCAGCTTTGGTTTCAACGTCGACAACCCGGTTTTCAGTGGCCTGGCCGTGTGGGGACGCGAAGCGCCGCGTGACGTGATGTTCAATGCGGCATTCACGGAGAATGGAACGAGTGTGGATTTCTCCTGGAACGCAACCGATGCGCTGGCCTACTATGTTCAATCTGCGCCTACTGTAGAGGGCCCGTGGACGACATTCTTCACCGACCAGGCGGTCAAGAAGATGACGGTGTCGATTATGGGCTCCCCGTTCTATCGCGTGGTGGCGTCGAACGGTGTGGGCTCGGTTGTGAGCGCGGTGAAGCATTTTTCGCCGGCCAAGTTCCCCGTCTATGCTCTCAACGCGGGTTGGAATGCGTCGCGGGTGGGACGCTTTGCGCCAGACGACCATCGCGAAATTGGCATGAAGTCGGCCAATCGCAATGCCGACATCTCCTCGGTCCTCGGTCTCGATCGTCCTGAGCACGAAGCTCCAGAGGAGGTTTACCGTTCAGGGCGGTGGTGTAATGGCGCTCTCTCGTATCGGTTGCCGCATCTTGATCCGGCAAAATCCTACGATATACGGCTCTATTGCATTGAAGCGAGCTTCTCGGTGGTGAATCGACGCGTGTTTCGCGTTGACATCAATGGGGTCGTGCAGCGTTCGATCGACGTGTTTGCAGATACGGGAAGGCGCTATGCGGTGGCGGAGTATGTGTTCCCGGATGTGCATCCGCAGGACAACGGGGTTCTGGCGCTGGACTTCGTCTCGGTTGTCGAAAACCCGGCGATTTGCGGCGTGGAAGTGGTGGAAAACGGCGAAACGACGGGAACGCCGATCGTGCCGCCTGTCCACGGGGCGTTTGCGCGTCGGGATGGCGTGCAGGTGTCGATTGGGTCCACAACGGGCGATGTGCGCTACGACATTCGGCGGCGGCAAGGCGAGGATGGCGAATGGAGCGTACTTGTCGAGGGCACGCTTCGGTATTCCTGGCTTGATACGGCCGGTACGGAGCAGAGCCAATATTCCGTACGCGCGGTCAATGAGGCGGGCGTGGTTTCCGATTGGAGCGAACCGGTGTCCGTGACGGCCCGAGGCGCGGGGCCGCAGGCGTTCGTGGGAATGTCTCCCCAGCGGGGGGTGACTTTCCCCGGTACGCGGGGTGATTATGTGCCTTACACGATGTATTCGTGGTCAAGTGCAGATGTGACATATTACAATGAAGCTGCGCAGGGCTATCGGTCTGACATGGTGCTCGATCCTCCTCTCGGCGGTCTCTATTCGCGAATTATGTATGCGAAGGACATCACATTCTTGGTCACGAATCTTTATCCAAATGCAACGTATCGGTTGCGGATACACGGTGTAGAAAGCTATTACACGCAGGCGGGCAAGCGCATCGTCAATTATCTTACGGTCAATGACTACTTGACGTTCCCCGCGCCTTTTGACGCTTACCGGGAGGTGGGGAAGGGGGTGTTCCTCATCGAGCGCGATGTGACGGCGCAGCAGGACGGCAAGGTTCTCATCTGGTTGAGGAGCGAGAAGGAGAATGTGGATCTGGTGGCGCTTGATCTGACGTTGCTTGAAGGCACGTCGGCTTCTGGCGCGGTACGATCGGAAGGCCGTACGACGGGCGGGGCGAGAACGCAGACGGAGGTGGCGAACTTCGATTTGTCCGGTGCGATGCCCGGTCAAGAATATGTGTGGGCCGCGAAGATCCGTGTGCCGGAAGACGGTACGTATACGTTCACGGCTGAACACGACGGAGACTATGTGCTCTGGATTGACGACGCCCAAGTCTTCTCGGCCACGAATGGGCAAGCGGTCGCAAACAGCCTGGCGCTGACGCTTGGAAGCCATTTGATTCGCGCCAGGTACGTTCCCCGGGGCACGACCGGTGTGGCGCTGTCGTGGTCGGGCGCGGCATTTGAAACCCGTTCCCTTGCGGCGGGCGATCTTGTGAAGCCGACTGACGCGACGGGGATCGCGCCGGACGCGTGGAGGAGCATTCAACTGGGTACATTGCAGATGGGTGATTGCTATAAGGTCGGGACGAGTGCGGACGGAGCCGATGTCTGGCGTTTTACGTCCGCTGGCTACAGCTATTATCAAGCTCATGACGAGGGGCATTTCCTTTACCAGACGATCCCCGGCGGACGCGATTTCGAAATGGCGATGCGAGTGAGGACCTATAGCTACTTGCAGCGGAACTCCTGGAATCTTGTGGGTCTGCATGTCCGCACGGCACTTGCGCCGATGGAGGGGGATTTCGTCTGGGCGAGCGAGGTCCAGCTGGGGACGCCGGGAATGTCGACCAGTTGGTATGTGGGAATCGGCGGCGACGATTTCACAGATGATACGCGAAACATTGCACATGATTACAAGGTGAATGCGACGTCGGAGGGCATGATGCCCATTTGGCTCAAGGTTCGCGGCTACTACGACGAGTCCCTGCAGTCGCGTGCGTTGGCCTTCAGTTATTCGCGCGATGGGACGGCCTGGACGGAAATGGGCGTGAAGGCCATTCCGCGCGAGCGGCAACTCTATGTGGGCGTACGCGGCAGCAACTGTGGTAATGTCGATAAATTGTTCGGGGCCGATTTTGACCATCTTACACTCGATGTCGCGCCGCCGGAAGGTACGTTTATCTATCTCCGTTGATGGAGGAGTTCGGGAACGCGCTGGATTTCATCAATCACGATGTCTTTTACACCCGCACTCCCCTCGACAAGCGAACGCAAAAGCTGAGGATTCGCCTTCATCTGGCGACGCTTCGCGACATTCAAAAGCGAGATTGCGAGAGCATTCGTGAATCGGTCTTTGATCCAGACGGATTTTCCAGTTCCACGTGGTCCAAAGAGAAAGAAACTTCCCTTTGCGGGGGCGATGGCTCTTTTGATGGCGTTCATGGCACAACTTCGTCGTATTTTCCATTGCTAATGGAAAAACGGCGTCGCTTTTTACGGTGGCGATGGAAAATCGGCGGACATCGGTGTCTGTTGTCAATTTTATCCATCCTTTTCGTTAATGCTCACGCGGAGAGTGTGGAGAGGATGCTATAGGATCAAAAGCGCCAATACGAATCGGTTCCATCCGTCCGATCCGTCCTATCTGTCCTAGCGAAAAAATCAAGGCATTCATCATGCAATGCAGGGTGTCTGCTTTTTGTTTTTAGGACAGATGGGACGGATGGGACCGATAGGACGGATCTCTTGTGATAGGTCCTATCGGTCTTATGGGATTGATAGCTTGATAGGTCAGATGGGTTTTATGGGATTGATTTTGATGATGGACCAAAATCTATCGGAGCGGCACCCTTTGGCACCACATCAATGAGTGACTCATTTTTAGCTCTACGATTCAATTATGAAAATCAATCCTATGCTAATCCTATAAGAATCAATCCCATCTCTCCTATCAATCCCAGAAACAAAACGAATCGGTCCCATCCGTCCGATCCGTCCTATCTGTCCTAGCGAAAAAATCAAGGCACTCATCATGTAATGCAGGGTGCCTGCTTTTTGTCTTTAGGACCGACAGGACGGATAGGACCGAAGGATGGTAAAATCATTATTTTGACAGTGAGATGCCTACCACTTGGTGTTTTGTCCCTGGTTCAACGGCCTTCGTAAGTGGCCTGTAATCTGGCGAGGGAGTCACTGGAGAAAACAAAATCCCATTGCGCCCGATGGGCCATTCTGTTATAATCTCAACCGTTGTCCGGGCGGGTGCCCGCACGACATTGGTTCTTTGATATCGGCGGCAAGGCGCTTTCAAGCGAATATTGCCGCCAACATAAATGTGCGTAAGCGCATTTTTTGCTTCCAACGAAAACGACCAATTTTCAGCTCTGAAGTGAGGAATGTGGCTGCGCAGGCTTGTACACCATGGGCATATTGTGCCCATGCCTAATTGTGTACCCGTTCTGCGTGCCCGTTCCTGATATTTCAGAGCGGGCTCTTGGTCGTGCCTCGTTGGAGATATCTCGAACGAGGCACGCTTTCTTTTTGCCGCGAAAGCTGCGTTGCCGAAAATTGGGGCGGCAGATAGAGGAGCAACATGGACAATTGCCAATCGGCATCTCGAATCTGGGCGTTTCAAGTACGACGCTCTCGGTTTTGTCTGTGATTCTAATGGCATTTTTGCCATACAAAATACGTGAGAAAAAGCATGGATACTAGAACACAGAAAAGCCCGTATAGCACCGCCTTCACTGGGTGTGGGTTCATGCTTGACGAGATGGCGTCTCTCGTACCATTGATGCTTGAGCCAAATGCCGAAGATCTGTTGAAAAAGGAGATTTCCGACAATCGGTTGTTACTCATTGGGAAAACAAAAACCCGTGAACGCATGGTGACGGAATTCCGTCGTCGGTTCAAATCAGTTTCGCGGACATTCTGGGATTGGTTTTTGACGATTTCCCATGAGTCGCAGAGAGGGGCGCTCTTCTTTGTCCTTCTGAAAACCTACTATTTCTTGTTGGACGTTCAGTTGAAGGTCGTTCTGCCATTGTCGCGATCTGCCTGTGGCAAGATCGACAAGGCCGATGTGATGATGCGGCTTAATGATATCGCCGCGACAGATGATTTTGTCGAAAGCTGGTCGGATCAGACGAAAAACCGCATGTGCAGTGGTGCCCTTTCATTTCTGCGGTCGGTTGGAATGTTGGTAGACGATGACAAAATTTGCCCGCTCAAGATGAGGGATGAGGATTTCGCCCACTTCATCGCAATTGGAGAAGGGTGGTTCCTCGAAGCGGCGTTGTTGCAGCCGTTCGAGATCGAAAGGATCAAGAGGTGTCTTGCATGACATTGGAAGAACTATACAAAAAACTTGCTAGCGACGAGTTCAGGGATCCGTCGAACAACGATCTCTTCTACAACTTCTTCGTCTACCAGTACCCGGTCGAAAAAGAGCCCGAGATCAGACGGCAGATTTCGGAATTCAAGGATGACCTGGCCCGTCCCGTAACCTATGTCGACGTGCTGTCAATCGACATCTTCGATGTGTTTCGCGAGTACCTCGCCCAACGCAAGTTCGGAAACAAGTTCGCTTCGCTTTTGGAGTATCTACTCAATCGCGACGCGATTGTCACTGACGCAGAAGGGCATGATTCGGTTACTAAGTCGCTTAAGGGGCATGCCGAGGGCGATGAGTTCATGAATTTTGTCCACAAGAAAATTCTTGCCCACCTCGACCAGGGGGGCGGGGGCAATGTCATTCGCCCCTATGTCTTCATCTACGGGTTTACGGCGATTTATCCCTATCTGCGGGCGAGCAGTTTTCTCGACCGTTACGAGCGCCTCAACGATGCGACGCGCTACAAGATCATCCTCTTTTACCCCGGTGAATTCATAATCGACGACAATCATTTCTCACTCTTTGGCAAACTTCATGAGAACCATCCCTATCGTTCTCATGTCCTTATCGACTGACTGGAGACCTAAAAATGAAATTCGGCGAACTTTACAGCAATCCGATCAACCGTCCGCTCAACCCGGCCGTCTCGGCCGAAGACATGACCGACCAGACGGTCGAGACGGAAATCCGGGAATACGTTTTCACCGACGAGGTGATCAACGGTCTTTATGACGTCATTGGCGGCATCCGCATGGGTGCGACGAGCCACAACGGCATCTGGGTGAGCGGCTATTTCGGCTCCGGTAAGTCGCACTTCATGAAGTATGTTGACTACTGCTTCAGCGCGAAACATGGTCCGGCGGCTCGCCAGCGTACCGCAGAGGCGGTTGAAAAGCGCGATCCGCTGTCCGTGTCGGGTTCCGACAGCCGTGTCGCCATTTCCGACTGGACGGGGGTTTCCAACTGGCTGAACACAGCCACCGTTGACACGATTCTTTTCAACATGGGCGCTGTGCATGACAGCAACACCAACTTGAACCAGACGTTCATCGACGTGTTTTGGAAGCAGCTCAACGGGATGCGTGGCTATAACAAGTTCAGCATCCCGCTCGCCCAGTGGGTTGAAAAGCCCCTCGACATGGCCGGAAAGTTCGAGGCTTTCAAGAAGGGGATTGAGGACGCGGGGTTTGACTGGGCGACAGACGCCAATCAGCTCTACGTGACCGAGCTGGACATGATCCTCGATGTTGCGAAGTCGGTGTTGCCAACCCTTTCAACCGATTCGATCAAGGCACACATCAAGAACAACGATTTCTCGTTGAGCGTCGAGAGCTTCATGCAGGAGCTGAAGCAGTTCGTCAGTACGAAGTCGGCGGACTACCGTCTCGTCTTCTGTGCTGACGAAATCAGCCAGTTCATCAGCGGGCGCATGCCGTTGCTCCTTCAGCTTCAGGAGATCGTGACCGGATTCCACAATGCCTGCGGCAGTAAGGTCTGGCTCGTCTGCACGGCGCAGGAGGATCTTTCCGAGATTCTCGACGCCTGCCACATCAACCAGACGAACGAGGCCTTCGGTAAGATCATGGGGCGGTTCGAGATCAAGGTGATGTTGAAGGGGGCGAACGTCGACTACATCACCAAGAAGCGTATTCTTGACAAGAAGGATGCCGTCGCCATTGACCTGCGGGCGGACTTCAAGGCGAAGCATGCCGCGATTTCGGCCCAGTATCAGCTGCCGACCGGCTACGAGTCATACACTGACGAAAACAGCTATGTTGACACCTATCCGTTCGTCGCCTACCAGTTCAAGCTTGTCGGACATGTCTTCAACGCCTTTCAGAACCGCGCCTTCGTCAACAAGGAGGTCAAGGACAGCGCCCGTTCGGTCTTGAACGTCACGTTCCGCGTGGCCAAGGAGACCAAGGACCTCGAGGTTGGGCAGTTCATCTCCTTTGACCAGTTCTTCAATACGATGTTCACGGGGAGTCTCACCTACCAGGGGCAGAAGGCGCTCGGCCATGCCGATGCCATAGCCTCGGCTTTTGTCAAGGATCCGGCATTCGCGCATCGCGTTGTGAACGTTCTGTTCATGGTCTGCCACCTCGATGCCGTGACACAGCAGACGTTCCCTGCGTCAGTTGACAACATTACAACGCTTCTCGTGCGCGATCTCCATACTCCCAAGCTTGAACTCAAGCACGAGGTCGAGGAGGTGACGAAGTTTCTCTGTGAGAAGAATGTTCTGCAGGTGATCCCTGCGAAGGGAACGCTCCCAGAGACCTTTCAGTTCTACACTGAAGACGAAATCGAGGTCGCGACGGCGATCAAAGGAACGACCGTCGATTCCGGGGCGATGGCCGAGGAGCTCAAGAACGTGATCTTCAAGGTCGTCGGGAATCCGTTTCCGAAGGTCTCGTACCACACCGGCAGGTTTACCGTCGGCGCGGATATCCTCGGACGCTCCTACCTTTCCAAGAACGCGGCAATCAACGTGTCGTTCCTCGTGGATTCCAACGGGGAGCCGCAGGATCAGGTCCGGCTGAACAACGCCGATAACTCACTTTGCTTCTTCCTTGCGGACAAGTGGAGGATCGACGATCAGTTCCGCCATGCGTTCAACTGGTTCTGCCAGGTCCAGATCTACCTCAAGAACACGCCCGCGTCTAGCGAAGTGCGGAACGCAACGAACAAGCATTTCGGCGAAAAGGCAGCCGAGATGCTGACGGCCAAGATCGAGCCGGCCATCCGGAAATTCCTCGAGTCCTGCCCCGTTCTGAGCGGGACGGGCGAGCTTGAGCTTCCGGCGGCAAAGCCTGCAGACCGCTACGACGAGGCGATGAAACTTCACCTCGCGCACCTTTATTCCCACGCCGGGGAGGTCGACAGCTGCCCTACCGAGGCCGGTGCCCTTGCGACTAAGATCAAGCGCCCGATGTCGGAGGGGGAGTACAGTGCGATCAATCCACTGTCGAGTGCCGAGACGTCGGTCGAGAACTTCCTCAAGAACAAGTCGGATGACCTTGCCGTCACGGATGTCGTCGACCACTTCGCCAAGGTGCCCTACGGATGGAACGAATTCTGCACCCTCTACGTGCTGAACGAACTGGTCAGGCGCGGGCTTCGCGATTTCTCCTACCACGGGGCGGGTAACGTCCTTTCGTCTGTTGTCGCAGAGAAATTGTCGAAGGATACGGCGCATTTCGCGATCCGCAAGAAGAATGCTATCGACGAAATGGTCATCAAGTCCTTCACGGACGGGTGGAAGAAGATATTCGGGCCCGTTTCGCTGCCGTGGGCGGCGACGGCTACGCCAATCGAACTCGTCACGAGGACGAAGGAGTTCCTTGACGCCGAGATCAAGAAGGACAACGAGGCCATCGGCACGGTTGGCGACGGTTATCCGTTCATTCAGCCGTTGAAGGACGAGAAGGCGGCATTTGAATCGTGGAAAGCCGTAGCCGACGAGGAAACCTACTTCAAGACGGTCGCGGACGCTTCCGCTGTTTCGGAAGTCCTTCGCAACAAGGTCAATCAGGTTCGCGATTTCGTCGCCAACCAGTTTGCCAAGTTCCGCGATGACGTCGTTGGCTTCGCCGTCAAGAACGCGACGAACGCGACGTTCCTCTCCTCGGCGCAACAGGCAGATTTCGGCAAGATCGCAGCAGCCAAGACGGATGCGGAGCCGTTCTCGAACCTGCCGAACTACATCAAGATTACAAAGGCGTCCAAAAAGGCCTTTGACGACATCCGCACGGCAAAACGCGCGGAGATCGACACCGCTTACGGCGAGTGCTTTGACGAGCTTGAGCAGTTCGCCGAGTCGAAGGGCGTGGCGAAGGCCGCGTTTGCCGACCGTGCGGCGATGCTCGCCCAGAAAAAGCAGAGCGATGACATCGCGAGTCTCGACCTTGCGCTGAGTACGGTGAATTCCTTCCGCTCGGCCGAGCAGCAGAAGATTATCGACGCCATTCCGAAACCGGCCACGGCCGTTGCGGCTGGAGGGGTGGCACCTTCGGCGGCGACCATCGTGCAGGTCAAGCTTCAGACGCACACGACATCGCCGCTCAAGAGCGAAGTGGAGGTCGATACGTACCTCGCAGCGTTCAAGACCGCGCTCATGGAGAAGATCTCCGCCGGACAGGAAGTCATTGTCGAATAAGGAACTTCAGATGAACACGACCAGCATCCGTAATTTTGCCGTTGTCGCACGGGAGCGCCTACTCAAGGGTGTTGACGAGCGGCTCAATGCCCTTGGCTTTGCGCCTGACGGCACTGTCCCCGAAGAGTATCGCCCCTCGCCTGTCAGCGGCGGCGTTCTGTTTCGCGGTGCTGTCATGAGCGATACGTCGTTCTTTCCCAAGTGGGCGGCACTTGAGGCGGATGTCAAAAAGGTGGGTCGGACGACCGTTAGGGACGAGGTCGCCTATACCTGGTTCAACCGTTTTTGTGCGATCCGAATCCTCGCCAAACGGCAGTTCATCCCCGTCGCCCTCGAATACGTCGGCAACCGCGACTCGCGCACTCCGGCGCTTGTGGCCGCGATGCGGGCGGGCGAAACTCTCCCGCCCCTGTTGCCGCAGGAACGGGCGGATCTCGAGAAGATCCGTCTCGACGACACGAAGACAACGGAGCAGTTCGCGATTCTGGTTACGGCCTTCTGCCGCAGCACCCCCGTGATCGCCAAGTGCTTTGACATCAAGCACGATCCCTCTGCGGCTGATTATCTGTCGATGCTTTTGCCGCGTGACATTCTCGCGCCGGGTGGATTTGTCGATGCGCTCAACGACGCGGAGAAGATCTCGGACGCCGACTACTGCGCGGACGAACTCATCGGCTGGCTGTACCAGTATTACATCTCCGAGCGCAAGCAGGAGGTTTTCGATGGTTTCAAGGACGGGAAGAAGGCCGCACCGGAGGACATCCCCGCCGCGACGCAAATCTTCACGCCGAACTGGATCGTCAAGTACAAGGTCCAGAACTCCCTTGGACGCCTTGCCATCGAGAACGGCCTTGGCGGCAGTTTCACCGACGGCTGGCAGTATCTCATCCGCGAGGAGGATGGGACGCATCCGCCGTGTCTTAGGGTCGATTCGCCCGAGGAACTTACCTTCGCCGACGTCGCTTGTGGATCGGGCCACATTCTTCTGGAGGGTTTCCGGCATCTCCTTCAGATTTACATCGAGGCTGGTTACTCGAAGGTTCAGGCCGTCGAACTCATTCTCAGCAAGAACGTCGTCGGCATCGACCTCGACATCCGGGCGCGGCAGCTTTCGCAGTTCGCGCTTCTCCTCGCGGCGATGACGGTCGATCCTTCCTTCGCCGACGCGCACGTGATGCCCCGCGTCCTCGACATGGAGGGGACGCTTGCCGAGGGCGAATACCTTCGAGCCGAGATCGCGACCGTCCTTGCCGTTCAGGATGACGCGGTCATTACCGAACTCCAGGCGGCCTTCGCACTTCTGACCCAGGCCAACAACCTTGGCTCGATCATGAAGTTCAAGATCTCCGCCAACACGAGGGGAATCCTCTCCGTAAAGGTAGCCGAGCTTGAAGCCCACCCGGATGACCTCGCCCGCAAGTACCTGCCGTCCTTCCGATTGATCCTCGCACTTACGGATCAGTACGCCGCGATTGTCACGAATCCGCCGTACATGAAGGATGACAACATGAACGCCGAGTTGAAGGCATATGTGGCGGCTGAATATGCTAATGGCAAATCCGATTTGATGACGGTCTTCATGATGTTTTGCATGGAGCATGTTCAAGAAGCTGGACGTTGGGCTATGATTAATTTGCCGTCATGGATGTTCCTAAGTTCGTTTGAGAATTTGCGCCGAACAATTGTTTCGGATGAGCAAATAGTGGGGTTGCTGGAAAATGGGCGAGGTGTGTTTGGGGCAGATTTTGGATCGGTGACCTTTGTAATTTCAAAGCAAAAGCCGTATGCCGTTGGTTCGTATCGCAGATTGTTTAAGGAGCATGTTGAGGTTCGTCAGTTGTCGAAGATTCATGCGCTTTTCCTTGACCCGACATATGGTCAGTATAAAGCAGATCAAAAAACGTTCGTTGAATTCCCTGGATGCTTGATAGCGTATTGGGTTAGTGATGCTGTTCGCGCTGTGTTTCGGTCGGCTAAATTATTAGTAAATTTTGCCCGTCCTGCGCAAGGAATGGCAACCGCAGACAACAATCGGTTTGTCCGATTGTGGTTTGAGGTATCGTTTGCCAAACTGGGACTTAATTGTAGTTCGCGTGACGAGGCAAAGGACTTGGGGCGGAAATGGTACCCCTATAATAAGGGTGGAAAATTCAGAAAATGGTACGGAAATCAGGAGTATGTGGTTAACTGGGAACATGATGGACAAGAGCTGTGGGCATTTAAACCACGTGCTGTACTGCGCAACCCTGACACGTATTTTTTGCCTTCAATCTCGTGGTCAAAGATTAGTAGTGGAGCGCCTGCGTTTAGGTCTTTCCCTAATGGCTTTTTGTATGATGTAGCAGGAACCAGTATTTTTCATGCCGACACCATTGTGCGTGAGAATTTGATTGGATTTTTGAATTCACGTGTGGCGCTTAATTTGCTGAATATCTTGTCGCCCACTATGAATTATGAAGTAGGGCAGATTGCGTCATTGCCGATCAATGACATCCTCAATACAAAATGCCCTATTGGTAAGGGGCATGAGTTGATTGAGGTATCACGAGAAGACTGGGATTCGAGTGAAGTATCTTGGAATTTTAAGACGCTACCAATTGTTTTGAAGGGTAATGGTAGCTGTAATGGACTTTCATTAAATTTAGCATACGATGAGTTGAAGACAGAGTGGATGTCTCTGATAAACAAAGCAAAGCAACTAGAGAAAGAAAATGATGAATTGTTTATAGAGGCGTATGGTTTGGCTCACGAAATGAGTTCAGATGTGTCTCTTGATAAGATTACGTTACGATGTAATCCTTGGTTTAAGTATGACACTGCAGTAGGTGAAAAGAGTGAAGGAGTCTTGTTGGAACTTCAGCGCACGGACACGATCAAGGAGTTGGTCTCGTATGCCGTTGGTTGCCTGATGGGTCGGTACTCGCTTGATAAGGAAGGGCTGATCCTTGCCAGTCAGGGCGAGACGCTTGAGGATTACTGGCAGAAGGTCGGCGTTGAGAAGACCGCCGCGACGCTTCAGCCGGATGGCGATGGCATCCTGCCGGTGATAGTCGGCGCGAACGCCTTTGCAGACGACGCGAAGAATCGCGTGACGGAATTTGTCCGCGTCGTCTTCGGTGCGGAGAATCTGAACGCGAACCTCAACTTCATCGAGGAGTGCCTTGGCACAACCTTGGAGTCGTACCTCGCGAAGGAGTTCTGGAAGGATCACAAGAAGATGTACCAGAACCGTCCGATCTACTGGCTCTTCTCCTCGAAGAAGGGGGCGTTCCAGTGCCTTGTGTACATGCATCGCATGGACGCCTACACGGCAACGAAAGTCCGCAACGACTACTTGCTCAAGCACATCGAGTATCTGCGGACGCGGATTGCGGCGGATGCCGCGCGGAGCGCCGATCTGTCCGCACAGGAGCGCCGCGATCTCAAGAAGATGCAGCAGGCCCTCGACGAATGCCTCGAGTACGACGGCCGTCTCCATGTCGTCGCCGACAGGATGCAACCCATCGACCTTGACGACGGTGTCGTCGTGAACTACGCCAAGTTCGGCGACGTGCTGGCGAAGCTCAAGTGAGGAATGGTCATGCAACAGTCGAAAATCTTTCAGTATTTTGATCAGAACCCCGATCTGCGGGTACTCTTCATTTTCGACCCAGTGGGTGACATTCTCAATGAGGTGGAGTCATTCACATGGGCCTCGCCCTATGAGGTGCAACGTTTCAAGGGTGACTGGTTTGTGACGAAATGCAAGATTGCAGATCTTCCCAAAGATGCGCGACTTGTTCTACTCATGCCGATGGATACGCCGTTGGACAATCAGGAGCGCATGGCAAAATTTCCGCTTCTTGGTGAACTCTGTTCCAATGCACAGTATGCCGACGAGGATTACCACTCGTTTATGGCGTTCAAGGGAATCCCCGAGTCGGCCGTGGGATTCGTTAAAGCGCACCTTTCCGATCTCCAGCTTCAGAAGTTCGACAAGGTGTTGGCGCCACACTATGGTGCCGACTTCACTCGCGATAAGGGCATCCGGGGAATCCTCACGGTACTTTTGGGTGATACAAGCAGTTTGCTACAGTGGACGCAAATCTTCGTTCGGTTGTTTGCCTTGGATGTTGAGGATCCAGTGTCGTCGAAGAGGCGCGAGTCATTCTTTCGAGCGCTTTGGAGCAGGCGTTATTCCGATGTCTATGAGGCGCTTCAAGATGAGCTCAAGAAGACGTTCGGTGCCGAGTTGGATCCCAACAAGGATCCGCACATGACGACTGTTGCGATGTCGCTTCGCTACAATTCGATGACGCAGGAGCTTCCCATCCTGTCGGCCGACAATTATGGTACGAAGCGTATCACGGATGGAGTCGTTCTCGCTCGTATGAACGACTTCCTCTACAACGCCTATAATCTACCCCAGGCGAAGTGTGACGAATTTCTCAGGGCCTATAAGAAACTGTCTGAGCAGATTCAGGAAGAACATCTCGTGAATGTCTACGGCGACTCGGCAGACTACCATGCCTATCCGCCCAGACTTTGCCGAGCAATTCTGAAGGCGCTTGTCAGCGAAGACATCTCGAAGAATGCCGAAGTCGTGAAAACGCGAGCGGACAAGATCGCCACTCGTCCTGAAGCTGAAGAAATGCAGAAGGTTGCAGTCTATCTTTCGTCGGCAGCATCGCTCTACCTTGCGCTTGGCAAAATCAAGACCTTCAAGTTGAACACGCTCACTGAGTATGTGACAACCTACGTTTCCGAATGGCACTTCATCGACCGGTGCTACCGGATTTCGCTAGAACGTTATTATGCCATTGCTGATGACAAGGATCGTCAGATTGTCGAGACGATCAAGGGGCGTCTTGATGCAGACTATGGCGTTAAGATCAACGAAATGAATGCGGCATGGGTTGCTTGTCTCAAGGCGAGTGGCGGATCACAGGGCCTGACAGAGTTCATGCTTCAGCAAAAATTCTATTCAGCGATTGGAGATCCAGAAATCAAGCATGCCGTCATTATCAGTGATGGTTTGCGCTATGAGGTGGCCAAGGAGATTGAGGAGCGGGTGAATGCCGGTCGGCACAAGGCCGTCCTCAAGCCGGGAATTGGCATGTTGCCAAGCGAAACGAAGTTCTCTAAGCCGGTTCTGCTGCCGCATACTAAACTGGATTTGTCGATTAGTGATGATATCTGCGAAACTAAAGTCGATGGTCATTTTGACAGTGTGATGGCCGAGTGTGAAACGCAGTTGAAGTTGTTCGATCCAGATGGCGTCTGTAAAAGCACAAAAGAGCTTGATACGATGCTTCAGGCAGAGAAACGCGAACTCTTCAAACGGAAGATGGTTTACATCTACCATGACGTTATTGACAGTGGCAGTCATGGGGAGAATGGGAAAGATTCCGTCGCGGCATGTCGCAGAGCCGTTGATGAACTCGTTCAGCTGATTAACAGTCTGCACGGTACGTATAACGTCAATGACGTCCTGCTGACATCCGACCATGGGTTCCTGCTCAACGACATCCAATTCGAGGATAAGAACAAGATACCTGTCCCGACGAGCGAGAATCCGTTTGAAAAGAAGACGCGTTATTATCTCACGAACTCCTCGGCGGACGATCCGGGCGTAACGAAGTTTCCGCTCAAGGCGGTTTCAGGGATTAACGACGATGTGCTGGTTGCCGTTCCAAACGGGACGGCTCGGTTCTCGGCTGCGGGCGGATATGTGTATGCACATGGCGGTGCGTCGCTTGAGGAGATGATCATTCCCATTCTGCGGAGTCATCTGCTTCGTCCTGACGTACGGGCAAAGGTCGGTATCAAGA
This sequence comes from Kiritimatiellia bacterium, assembly GCA_045641465.1. Lineage (GTDB taxonomy): Bacteria > Verrucomicrobiota > Kiritimatiellia > RFP12 > UBA1067 > RUG572. Next base: position 17,669 of record JAZUGW010000274.1, read on the forward strand.
TCGTCGATACGAAACTGCAGGTGCTGTCCAGCCAGTTGAAGGTTAATCTGTTACAGGATGAACCAACAACGGCAACCGTCCAGCCGCGGATTGTCAAATGCGGACTGTATGCCAATGGCGAACTTGTCAGCACGCAGCAGACCGTTCCGTTCGACATGACCGATCCGGAACCTGGTGGTCGCATTCGTAAGGTCGAGTTGACGCTTGTCAAGACACCGGGAACAGGACTACTCCAGTTCAAGGCCTTTGACGAGAGTGACATGGAGAATCCTCTTGTTCAAATGGAAGTGACGAACTGTACACTCGTCGAACGCGATTTCTAATGGAGAAAGAGGATGGAAGCAGCCGAAGAACTGATTGAAGCCGACAAGAAGTTACGCGAGAAGGTAGTCGAGTATTTCACAGGTAGCGTCGTCCGCAAGGATCTCGCCTTTCAGGTGAAAGGGAACCTGCCGGTACCGACGTATGTTCTTGAATACTTGTTGGCGCAATACTGTACGTCGCCGGATGAGGCGGAGATTGCCAAGGGGCTTGAAAAGGTCAAGGAGGTGATTAGTCAGCACTACTTCAACCGGGCGGACAGCGAAATCATAAAGGGGCGTATCCATGACCAGGGTTCGTATGTGATCATCGACAAGGTGTCGGCTTGGCTGGTTCCATCGGCCGACGGATACTATTGTTCGTTCGCGAACCTTGAACTGAGCAACATACCGATCGACCAGAAGTACATCAAGGGTAATGAAAAGTTGCTGTCCGGAACCGGCGTCTGGTGTATTGTGAAGCTCAAGTTCGTCGCAGGTGACGAAGTGCCATGTCCTTGGCAGATTGAGACATTCAAGCCGATTCAGATTGCCAATGTCGATGTCGATCATTACATCTCGCTACGCAAGAACTTCACGACCGAGGAGTGGATGGACTTCCTCATCCATACGGTCGGTCTAAATCCTTGCATTATGAACCGGCGCGAGAAGATGATCGTGCTGGCACGGCTTCTGCCGTATGTCGAGAACAATTTCAACTTCATGGAGTTGGGACCAAAGGGAACCGGTAAGTCACATGTTTATCAGGAGTTTTCGCCCTACGGCGTCCTCGTGAGTGGTGGCGACGTGACGTCCGCCCGCCTGTTCGTCAAAATCACGCCGAGCCGTGAAGTCCTCGGACTCGTAGGTTACTGGGACAATGTGGCATGGGACGAGTTCGAGCAGCAAAAGGGCAAGTCGACGGATGGCGTTCTTGTCGATACGATGCAGAACTACCTCGCCAACAAGGCGTTCAACCGCGGTGGTGCGACGCATGAGGCGTCCGCTTCGATGTGCTTTGTCGGCAACACGAAGCACAATGTGGCGTACATGCTTCGTCGTACACACCTTTTTGAGTCGATTCCCGATGGATTCATCAAGGGGGCATTCCTTGATCGTGTGCACCTCTTCAATCCTGGTTGGGAGATGTCGCCACTCAAGAAGAGCAGTTTCTCCGACGGCTACGGCATGATCACCGACTACATTGCGGCGATCCTGCATGCCCTGCGAATGAAAGACTTTTCCGGGGAGATGGCGAAGTATGCCAAGTTCAGCGGGACACTTTCGGAGCGTGATCATAACGGTATTCGCAAGACGTTCTCTGGCTTCATCAAGCTTCTCTATCCCGACGGGAACTTCACCGACGAGGAGGCGATTGAGGTCGTTGACTTCGCGGGCGAAAGCCGTCGACGCGTCAAAGACGAGCTGTACAAGATCGACGAGACGTTCCGCGCCGAGCCCGCAAAGTTCGAGTACACGCTCGTGAAAACGGGCGAGAAGCGGACCGTGCGCACGTTGGAGGCCATCGAGAATGGAGTGGGCGACTTTGACAGCGGAACTCCTACTCCGGCAAAGGAAGCACCGACATCGCAATCCGCCGCTTCGGCTGTACCGGTCGCGCAAAAAGCGAAGGATCGTGTGAAGCTCGACCCCAAGAACGTCTCGGTCAAGATGAATCAGAAGGGCGTTTCCTACGCCAATCTCTTCGGCGACTATCTGCGGGGTGCGAGTGTCATCACGATTGTCGATCCATTCATTCGCAAGAACTACCAGTTCGACAACCTGATCGAACTCATTCGCCTGATCGCCGACGAGAACGACAACATCGACGAAGGCATCAAGATCGACCTACATACTGGCATTGACGAGAACGATTCGCACAGCCAGACCGAGACATTCGAGGAGATGAAGACCAACTTGGCGAGCGCAGGGATTGAGTTCGATTACACATTCGACGCCGTGCATGACCGTTACATCAAGACGGATGACGGATGGACGATCCAGCTTGGACGCGGCCTTGACATCTTTGACCGCTTTGAGCGCTATTCGCTCGAACGCACCTCGCAGGAGCGCCGTCGCTGCCGTGAGTTTAACATAGCGATTCTGCCGAGTGTTGCGCAGGAGTCCCTTGAGCAGAAACGTACCCATTGGAAGGACTTCATTATTCCAATACCGCCGCCGCCGGTTTCTCCCAGCGATGAGCTGTACCTGGCGCTTGCCTACGAGTTCTACGATGCAATCGTTGCCGGAACCAAGAAGACCGAGTATCGGGCGTACACTCCGAATTGGGTGAAGAAGATCCTCTCGCACCAGATTAAGACTGTCCGTTTCCAACGCGGCTATGGCGGCCCGGGTCATCCTCCGGCCGAGAAGATGGTCTGGAATGTCGACAAGATCTGGCTGTTGGAGTCTGAAACTGAAAGTAAGGCCGACCCTGTGAATTTGCCGGAAGGTTTTGTACCAGACTGTATCGCCATTGATCTGGGAACGCGTGTTAGCTGAGATTCAGACCAAATCTAGAAATTCTGATAATATTCAGATAGGCAGATTTTTGAAAATTCCTCTTGTAATCAAATCCGCATTATGTTATAATAGGAGGCGTTCAAGACATCAAGAGGCTTTCGCGTGAGCGAAGGCGCCAACCGAGTGGAACACCACGGTGGTACCGCTGATGAAGCGGGATGTGCCCGAACGTTCGGGAAAACAGTTCCAAGGGATCGCTCCCTGTCTTGGATGAGACAGAGAGCGTATTTCGTTTGCGGGGCAATGTCGCCCTCTTGATGGCCGGAACGAGGAGTCGTGAATGTCGCTTATCACTGAACCGCTCGGCCTTTATGGGTGGAAGGATCGCGAAGCCGTTGTGCTCGCCTCTCTTCTTTCCGAGGAACCGCTATTGCTCGTTGGCGGGCATGGTTGCGCCAAAAGTTTCCTTCTGGAGCGTTTGGCCCAAAGTCTGAGATTGGAGTTCCGCTTCTATAACGCGAGTCTCATCAACTATGACGACCTCGTTGGCATCCCGATGCCCAACAAGGCGAGAACGTCTCTTGATTACATAGCCTCTGAAAACAGCATCTGGGATGCCCAGGTCGTCTTCTTCGACGAAATCAACCGCACGCGTCCGGACCTGCAGAACAAGCTGTTTCCGATCATCCATGAGAAACGCATCCAGGGGCGACCGCTCGAACGCCTCGTTTTCCGATGGGCTGCGATGAATCCGCCTTCGTTGGACGATGACACGGACCAATCCTATACGACCGACTACCTGGGTGCGGAACCGCTTGATCCCGCTTTGGCCGATCGGTTCCCGTTTATCATGGATGTTCCTGCTTGGGACGATCTCGATGAGGCCGATCAACGGCGAATACTCGTAGACCAGTTTGCCGGTCGTCATGAGTTCCCTCTTGCCATCGACGTCCTCATGCGCGCGGCCAAGGAACGTTTCCAGATGCTCGTCAAAACCGAATCGGAACGTCTTTCCCCGTTCGTCATCGTTTTGGTCGCCAAATTGCATGAAGCGCATTTCGACGTCTCGACCCGACGGGCCTGCATTCTCCTGCGTGTTATCCTCGCAGTTCATGCCGCGCGTCAGACCCTGGCCGCGTACCGGTCGGAGGCAGATGAGGTCCAGTTGCGCGATTCCGTGTTCCTGGCGGTACGCTCTGCGCTCCCCGATCGCGCGAGACGTCCCGTGCGCGATGTCGAGATTGCGGCCGTATGCAAGGCGGCATGGAGTGTTGCCGCAATTCCACAAGATGATCCTGTTCGGAGACTGCTCCTCGTATCCGACCCCATGGTTCGGCTTGAAAAGGCCGTTCGCGCCAAGGACGCGCTTCCCCCGCACCACCTTGCGACCATCGTCGGCGAGGGTGTGGCTGCCGCACGGCCGGTGTTGCGGCGCGGCCTTGCGTTGGCGGTCTATCTGGCTCTGAGGGAACGTGCCGATTTACCCGCAACCACCATCGAACTCCTCGTCAACGAAATCAAGGATGCGATTCTTCCGTCTTCTCATCATGCGTCGGTTCCGATGGCTCGTGCCGCAATTCCTCGCACCGTGGGTGCGCAGATTGCCGCCGTCGCGGCGGAATCGGGTGCCGATTCGGAGTTGGCTTCCTACCATGCCAACCTCCTCAACTCGCTGCTGCCCGATGGGTATGCGACGGGGAAGGATGTCAAGGAGGTGTCGGACGAATTTGTACGGCTCTGGAGGGAGTTTTCGCTGTGATGAACGCCTATTGCAACATGTCCGTGCCGCCACGCACCGCGATGGCCTGGCAGGTCAAGTCCGTTGGCGGGCGCCTCGTCTTCGACCTCGCCCGCGTGGCCGGACTCCCCGTGGAATCGGACGAATCGAAAAAGACGTGGTTGACGGATTTCATTCAGACCAGCGAGCCTGCGCTTTCTGCAACCGTTCGTCCGCTCCGCTATACCGTTGCCGAACTTCTGCCGCGCACGGTTGCTCTTTCCAACGGGTATCGCCTTTGCGACGATCCGCTGCTTGCCATTGCGATGATTTGCCGAACGGTCAACGGGCTCTACGTGCCGCAACGTAGATTATCTGTGCCTGCCGATGGATTCGCCTGGCTCTATGCCTATTCGGAAAAGGATTTCACATGACTGACGAAGAACAGATTATCACCCGCCTCATGAACGTGTTGTCCACTCGGAAGTTCGAGCTTTCGACCTTCCTCTCGCTTTTCGATATTCGCTTTTCAGACGATGTCGAGACCGCCTGCGTGACATGCGGGCTTGCTCCCGTGATGAAATTGAACAAGGCATTCGTCGCAGAACACTGCCAGACGGACGAACATCTCTTCATGCTCGTCATGCACGAGCTCTACCATGTCATTCTTGGGCATACGCGGCTCTTCCCGCGCTCGACGCCGGCCCGCAACATCGCCTTTGACGCCGTCATCAACGCGCTGCTCTGTTCTCTTTTCCCCGAAAGCGAATTTACGTCGTTTTTCACGGACTACTATCCTTCCGATACTCTGCCGTACGCGCTCCTGCGTCCGCGGGGACCGAATACGCCTGCCGCTGCAGCGTTTGCCCTGCGGCTCTTGTATGACGAAAACGGCACCGGCACCTATTATGATATTTTCGAGTTGATTGCACAAGCCGCCGCAGAAGGCGATGACTGGACCAATGGTCTTGTGAAAGGGCCTGTGCTGCTTGGTTCTCATTCGGCTGCCGAAGGGGGGCAGGGCGAGGAACGTCAGGCGTTGGACGACTACATTCACGCGATTATCGCCAAATGGCCCAGTCCCGACCGGCCGCTGTGCGGACGAGATCTCGGTGCCGGTTTGGCCCTGCGCGACTATCGTTCAAGGGGGGATGAACGCACGCGTCGTCTGCGGAAAGGCGTGCGCCGCCTGATGCGCCTTGCGGCACAGCCGGGACGTCGCGAGATCGAGAGGACGTGCCAACTTCTCCTGCCGTCATTTGCCGAAACATTCCTGCCCGATGGGCACGACCGTCTTCATGCCGCAAAGGAACGGCTGTTGGGGGAGTCCCTCGTCTATGGAACGCAGTTGAACACGTGCCGTCTCTCTCGGTACGACAGGAGATTTACCTTCGTCTATCTCGACGTGTCCGGTTCTGTATCTGGAAAGGTCGCGGCAATTGCCGACGAACTTCTGCCCTATCTCCGACACAAGATGTGCCGCCTTCATGTGTTTTCAACAATGGTCGCACCAACCTGCGTTCAAGACCTGAAGAACCATCGGTTTACGTCGAGCGGAGGAACCGATATTACCTGCGTTGCAGAACATGTCCTTTCGCTGCCGTCGAAGTGTCGGCCGAAGTCGATTGTCGTCATCACTGATGGTGACACCGGTCCGATCAACGATTCGCTTCTCGCACGTCTACGATCCAGCGGCGTGAGGATGTATGTGGGCCTTGTCGCCGGGGAAGACGGGCGAACAAATGAAACCGACCTAGGCAATTTCGCCCGCGCGTTCGTTCACCTCTCGGAAAAGGAGATCTTGACAAATGAAAAGACACATTGCTGAATATGTTTCGCCCGGTCATCCCGATCGGCTGGCTGATGCAATCGTAGAATCGATCGTGGAGCGTGCGGTTTCGCTCGACGCCGAAGCCCTTGTCGGAATCGAATGTGCCGTCCATACGGATCATGTATTCATCGACGGTCGCATTGCGTGCGGGCATGGAATCTGCTCGCTGGTACATGACGACATCGAACGGCTGGTACGCGAGGTCTATGCGGCCGCCGGTTATGGCAGCCGTTGGATTCCGTCGCCTGACGCGTTGAAGGTCATTCAGAACGTCTGCCTGGAGGCGCTGGAGGATGACGAACGGAACGCCCGCGCGCTCTCCGACGATCAGAATGTCGTTACGGGCTATGCCTGCAATCATCCGGAAACCGACTATCTGCCGCCTGCGCATTTCATCGCTAACTTCATCGGTCGTGCTGTCGATGCGTTTCGCCGGACGAAACCGGCGGCATTCGGACCGGACTTCAAAGTCCTTGTGTCGCTTTCCTTTGATGGTGCCCGCGCTTATTCTTGGCAGCGGCTGACGATCAGCATCCAGCACGCGCCGGGCGTTTATCCGGAAGAACAACACGCCTTGATTCGTCCGGTCGTCGATCAGGCGCTTCGTGAACTGGAGACGCGGGGGCTGCCGGGCATTTCAGTGCTACCGACGGAGCGATTCGTGCTCAACGGGGCAGGAGATTTCATCCAGGGAGGTCCCGAAGGCGACAACGGACTTTCGGGTAAGAAACTGGCCATCGATTTTTATGGCCCGGAGATTCCGATTGGAGGCGGGGCGATCTGCGGAAAGGATCCACACAAGGTCGACGTGGCTGGTGCCTTTCGCGCTCGGGAACTTGCGAAACGCCTGCTTCTCGCACGTGGGGGCGAGAGCGTGACCGTGCGTCTCGGCTGGACGCCAGGCGAAGCCACGCCGTCGTTTCGCGAGGCGGAGACGAGCGATTCGCTCGGCCTTGTACGGAACATTCCCGAAAGCGCATTGCCGAGCGAGGACTGGTTCTCGATCAAGGCCATTGTCGCTGACGGCAAGCTCACCACTTGTCCCCGCAGGTCGTCTCTTCTGCGTGGTTACTTCTTTAATGGGTAAGATTTCAGACTTTACGCCGTTATTTATTATAGAGCAGGAGAAAGACCGTAAGTGAGAAAAGGAGCGATTGAAATGAAATACGGAATTCTGTCAGATGTTCATGCGAACCCGGTGGCTTTGGAGTCCGCACTTGCGGACGGGGCGGCCTGCGGAATGGAAAGAGAGACAAATACGCTTGTCCTCTTCATCGGAATACCGGCATCGGGGAAGACCTCGTTCTATCGGGAACGGTTCTTCCCGTCGCATCTGTATGTCTCGCTAGACCAGGTGCGGTCGCGGTCGATGGAGAGGGCGCTGTTCGATTTGATTCTTGAACGAAACAAGAGTTGCGTGGTGGATAATACGAATGTCCGTCGCTCGGATCGCGCCCGCTACATTCCGGCGGCGCGGGCCAAAGGATATCGCGTGGTGGGGTATTTCTTCGATCCGGATTTGAAGGGGTGTCTTGAACGGAACGGGAAGCGCACGGGACGGGCCTTTGTGCCGGAACGGGCGATCAGAGCGATGTTGTCGTCCTTTGAGCGACCGGGATTCGAAGAGGGCTTTGACGAACTGTACCATGTCCGGCTGACGGCGGACGGATTTGTTGTGGAGAGAGAAAATGAAGCGAAACAGTCTGAGTGACCGAATGAAAGAGTACGAACGGGTGAGTGAGCTCAAGCTCACGAGGCGGCTGCCGATGATCGTCCGTTTGGATGGAAAGGCATTCCATTCCTGGACGAAGAAGAGCGGTTGTGTAAGGCCGTTTGATCATCATCTCATGCAGATGATGGCAGGGCTTACGTGCTATCTTGCCGAAAACATCTCCGGTGCCGTGCTCGGTTATACGCAGTCGGATGAAATTTCCCTCCTCGTCCGCGATGATCAAAGCGTGGATACGGCGGCCTGGTTCGACAAACGTCTGCAGAAGGTTGTTTCCATCGCTTCCGCACTTGCCACCTATTGGTTCAATGCCAATAATATTATGGAGAGGAAAGTGCCGGCCTTTTTCGATGCCCGTGCATTTGTTCTTCCGGAATCTGAAGTGCGGAATTATTTCGTTTGGCGCCAGGAGGATGCGACAACCAACAGCCTTTCGATGCTGGCGCAGAGCCTTTACCGGCACAACGAGTTGCAGGGGAAGAAATGGTCCGAGCTTCAGGAGATGTGTTGGCAGAAGGGACATAACTGGAACAATCTGACAACGGCGGAGAAACGGGGCGTCTGCGTTTACCGCCATGAGGTCGTGAAGGAAAGCCCGAACGGATCCGCCGTCCGCCAGAAGTTCTTCATCGATCGCGACATTCCAATTTTCACATCCACCGAAGCGCCTGAATGGTTCGCGCGCATCGGCGCGGTCAGGGATGTGAAGTAGCTCGTCACGCTACAGATTTTTTAAGATCTTGAAAACTCCTCTTGTAATCAAATCCGCATTATGGTAAAATACGAGGTGTTCAAGGCATCATGAGGTCTTCGCGAAAGCGGGGACGCCAACCGAGTGTAACACCACGGTGGATCAGCGCAAGCTGGATGTGTCCGAAAGGAAAACATTGTTACGGATGGCCGCACGTCTTGAAATGGGATGTGCGGCTTGTTGTTTTGCGGCAGAGTGCCCTCATGATGGACCGAACATGAAAGGACCAACATGATGGTACAGCAGATAAAACCGGAATATACGAAGATTGTGGCGGCCATTCCACACAGCGTGGGCCGAGCTCGTTATTGGCAGTGGCAGCACAACGAAGCCGCACGGCAATGGCGTGACCGTTATGTCGATTGGTTCACGGACGAACTGTTCGGTCTCGACATGCCCGGTGTCGCCATTGTGGACGCTTCAAAAGAATGACGGGTTCGAGAAGATAAGGCGACGATTGGATCGCTCTACCATGAACTGCAGAGGTAATTGCAAAACCTCGGCGTTGAAGGGTTGTCCCGCCGCCTGACGGCGGGCGGACAAGCCGTCAACGCGAGATTTCACGATGGGCGGGGGAAAGGCCAGATCTGAGACAAAGCTTACGCGGGCGATCCGGCCGTTCAATGCCGTCGCCGTCGGTGTCCCTGCCCATTTCCGGGCATGCGCCGTCAGCAGAGCATGCGGAGCATCTGCTCGACGGCGACGACGATCGCGCCCAGAAGCAGATGGAGCGCGACCTTCGCGGGCGCGCGGACGCGAACCGACCTTCCGCCGTGCGATTCGAGCAGGTGGCTGAAGAAGCGTTCTGCGGCGCTGCGGTCCTTGTAGACTTCCTGCTCGAGTTCGCCCATGGTCCGCGCTTCGGCGGACCTGCGGGGGTTCTCGTGGATGACGGCGACGGTGCCGAGTTCCGCGCACGCCGCCCGGATGGGTTCCGCGTCGTATGCCGCGTCGGCGAGGTCGAACAGATGGGGCACCCTCGCGGCGGCCTGCTGGGCGAGCGGGATCATGGCCTGCGAGTCGTGCATGGACGCGGACGTGTACTTCACGGCAATCGGCACGCCGTCGCGCGTCACCGCCGCGTGGATCTTACCGCCTTTCCACTGCTTCTTCTTC
>JAZUGW010000275.1:0-2087 GCA_045641465.1 Kiritimatiellia bacterium
AACGTGATGCTGATCGGCTTCACGGGAACGCCGCTGCTCAAGTCCGAGAAGGACGCACTCACCTCGCAGGCGAACTTCGGAAGCTTCATCCACACCTACAAGTTCGACGAAGCGGTGAAGGACGGGGTGATCCTCGACCTCCGCTACGAGGCGCGGGACGTGGAGCAGAACCTGACGGACGACATCACGGTCGACCAGATCTTTGACGAGACCACGACGCCGCTCACGCATAAGGCGCGGGAGGGCCTCAAGGCGCGGTGGGCGCAGATGCAGCAGATCTTCTCGTCCAAGGACCGCCTGACGCGCATCGTCACGGATATCTGCAAGGACTTCACCATCAAGCCCGCGCTCAAAGAGGGGTGGGGGAACGCGATGCTCGTCTGCGAGAGCGTCTACCAGGCGTATCGTTACTGGGAGATGTTCGAACAAGTCGGATCTCCGCTTCGCGGCAGGACGGCCGTCGTCACAAGCTACGACGGGCGCGAACCGGAGCTTTCGGAGGGATTTACGGGCGAACTTGCCACGGAAGCCGATTACAAGCACAAGATCTCGAAGTGGATGTTCGGCGATCGGACGCCGGAGGAGTTCGAGGCGTGGGCGAAAGAGATGTTCATTGATGCGCCAAACGCGATGAAACTTCTGATTGTCGTCGATAAGCTACTGACGGGGTTTGATGCGCCGCCCGCGACCTATCTGTACATTGACAGGAAGATGGAGGATCACAATCTCTTTCAGGCGATCTGCCGCGTGAACCGTCTGAACGGTGAGAACAAGAAGTACGGCTACATCGTCGACTATAAACAGCTTTTCGAGAATATCAAGGGTGCGGTTGAGGACTACACTAACGGTGCGTTCAAAAACTATTCGCCAGAGGATGTTTCGGGAATCATGCGGGATCGTCTGGTACAGGGACGCAGGGAATTGGACGAGGCGCTGGAGGCATGCGACGAGCTCTGTGCCAGCGTGAAATTGCCAAAGGGACTTGATGATTACTTCGATTACTTCTGCTGGGACGAGAAGGCGACGCCGATCGAGAAGCAGCAGGAGGAACTGGTACGTAACGAACGCATCCGCGAGGATTTCTACAAGGCGGTCGGCAAGGTTGTCAGGTGCTACAGCGAGATTGCATTGGAGATGACGGATGCAGGCTATTCAAAAGAGGAGACGGTCGCGGTTCGGACGCGGGTCAATGACTACGACCAAATTCGCAATGCGATTCAGAAGCGGTGTGGAGACTGGATTGACTTCAAGTCTTATGATGCCGCGATGCGGGCGTTGCTGGACGGCTATGTGACGGCGAAGAACGTGGAGAAACTGGCCGACCTCGGGGATCTCTCATTCCTCGATCTTGTGGTGAAAAAAGGACCGGATGATCCCGCGGCAGACAAGGTCAAGGACGGACTTGGGGGCGAGCGTGCGGCGGCGGAGACGATTGCGAGCGAAGTCAGGAGCTACATCGTCCGCAAGCGCGAGACGAATCCGGCTGAGTACCGCAAGTTCTCCGAGCGGATCAACCGTTTGCTCGCGGATTACGCCCAGAACAAGATCGAGTACAAGAAATTGCTTGTCGAAATGGTGAAGTTGGCAGAGGAGGTAAAGGCGGAGCGCGGTACTCTTGACCCGCGGCTGGACACCGAGGCGAAGAAAAGCCTGTATGACAACCTCGGAGAGAACGCCGAGCTTGCTATCAAGGTGTGGGAGGCAGTTGTCGCCAATGCCAAGCCGGGTTTCCGCACGAACACCATGCGCCGCAGGAAGGTGGAAATCGCGATTGCCGAAGCATTGGAGGGGAGCGGGTTCAAGGTTGCCGACACCTATGGAAGTGTCGAGCATCAGGAGGAATTCGAGTGAAGGTGCTGGGCATTGATGTCGAGGTCGAGCGTAAGCCGATCAAGAACACGCATCTGTCGGTCTATCCACCGAATGGGCGGGTTCATATCTCCGTGCCGGAGGGACTTTCGGATAAGGACATTCGGAGCTTTGTCGTCAGCCATCTGGCATGGGTACGGTGTGAGGTGAAACGGATTCGTGCCCAACCACGGCAGACCAGACGAGAGTATGTCAGCGGGGAGAGTATCTACTGCCTT
>JAZUGW010000276.1:0-10076 GCA_045641465.1 Kiritimatiellia bacterium
ATACTGCGGCGACGTCAGATAGATCGAGTGCGCATCGTAGGCCGAGACGATGGCCGCGATGAAATCATCGCACATCTCCGAGGTCTTCTGACGGCGCGCTTCCTTCAGCTGGTTCAGATAGTGCTTGCGCACTTCGGCCACGGCCCGCTTCACGCCGCCCGTTTCGCAGTTGAGCCATTCGTCGAGCACTTCACCCGTCACACGCGCCGTCCAGAGGGCGTCGCGCGCCGCGCCGGCAGCCGGCCAGGGTGCCTTCTCGCGCGCGTATTCATACGTGCCGTTGCCGGTGAAGTCAAACGTCGTCGTCGCGAGCAGATTCGTCGCGAAAGTGGTCCGTTCGGCAATCCGCTGACGAAACACATCGCGCACGCGACGCGCGAACGAGAAGTCGCCCGCACGCAAGGCATCGTCGAGTTTGTCAATCGACTTCTCGAACTCGGCGATATCCGCCGCATGGAAGATCATGTGGTCGCCGTCGCAGGACTCGAGCAGATTCGTCCACGCACGGCGCGAGATCATGTCGTTCGGCTTCTGGCGCCACAGATGACTCGTGCCCAGCGTCTCGTTCGCCGTACTCGCCAGGCGTTTCGCCCGCGCAAGCGCACGCGCTTCAGTCGACCGCGCCGGCTTCTTCGCACGCGCCGCCACACTGGTCAGCGCGCACACACATAAGACACCCAACAACAATCTCTTCATGATGATCCTCTTCTCTGTGCCGACCCGCTTATTCGACATCACCGCTGACGGCCGACTGCAATATCGCCTGGAAAATCTTCGCGAATTCCTCCGTCGGCACACGCAGCATCGCACGATAGTCCTCATCGCTGCGCCAGCCGAACATCCAGGCCGACAGCATGATCGGCGCGTCGGCGGTCATGCCGATGCCCACCCGATAGCGCGCCACGAACAACGGCGTCTTCGTCTGCGCGCTTTCAGGAATCGCCTTCGTGAACTGGTCCTTCATCGTGGCGGCCTTGCCGGGCGCGAATCCCTTCTCCTGGCCGCCAATCGCGAACACGCCGTCGGCATTGCGCAACGACGACGCCATCGGCGACGACGACTTCTTGTCCTTCTTCGCCTTCGGCTTCGCAGTCGGCAGCTCCGGCACCTTTTCCGTAAAGGCAATCGGATCCTTCAGCCCTGCGGCGCGGAACTCGACGAGCTTATTCGACTTCTCGTCCTCGGCCATCACGAAACGCGCATACGTACACGGCGTCGGCGACGCACGGAACGCAGAGATACCCTTCGTCAGGAACGAAACCATCCGGGCAAACGACTGAAAGGCGACGTCATCCGCCGTCTCCTTCTTCTGAGCCGCCCCTTCAAAGTGCTGACGCACGGCCGCCAACTGTCCGTCAACCATCGTCTGCCACGCCTTGCCCAGTTCGCCCTTCGGCGCCACCGGCGCACCGACGAACGTGATCACCGCGCTTTCGGGAACATCCGTGAACGCAAACGCCTCCGCCGGCAGCGTACGCGACGGACCCGTCAACGCGCCACCCGCACGCGGCGTCAGACGCGCCCGCATGTCAAGACCATGGCTCGACACGCCAAATATCACACGCAGGCTCTCGACTTCCTTCGTCCAAACACGCACGAACGCCTCAGCGTCCTTGCCGAAGAAATCGTCCGGCAAAAGCGAAAACGCTTCCTCGTCCTCGTCGTCCTTCTTCCCCTGCGCAGCGGCCGCCGTCTTCTTCACTTCGTCCAGCTGCTTGTTGAGCGAACTCATTTCCTTCGCGGCCGCTTCAAACACGGACCGCGTCAGATCGATGCGCGCAATGCCCTTGGCGAGCGGCTTTTCGAACTTCAGCCCGTCCTTCGCCGCCTGCTGGGCGAGTTCCTTCTTCGGGGACAGATAGGCCCACTGCCCGTCCGCGCTGAACACCGCAAATTCCTGCCACGGCTCGTCGTGTCCCTCTTCCGGCGCCGCCTTGTGCTTGTAGGTCACCAGGCCGTCGACGATTTTCTTCTTCGGGTGCTTCGTCTGCCAGTCCGCCACACCGCCTTTCGGCAAGGGCCACACCCACACCGGCACGCACTCGTTGCCTTCGATAAAGAGCTTCGCGCCCCAGTCGGCGTCTTCACGCGCGACGCCGAACTTCTTCGCGAGGTCGCTTTCGGCCATCACCTGCGGCAGAATCATCGGCAGCATCGGGAAGTTCGCCTTCGCCGCGAGCGTACCCACCTGCGGCGTGAGCGCCTTAGTGGATGCCACCTGCAGTTCACCGGCCGGCGCCCATGCGGCCGACGCCGCACCGACAAGCCCCAGCGTCGCCAGCAGGCACAGCACCCGCGCCGCGAAACCGGTTCCACACGAACCCGTACCCGCCGCCTTCGCCGCGAGACGCGCACCGCCCACTGCGGCGGAGTCCGCCACATCGAGCGTCTCCACCTGCGCGCCGAAGACATCGGCGATCACGCTGCGAATCCCGCGCGAACGCGACGCACCGCCCGTCACAAAGACCTTCTTGAAATCACCAATCCACCTAGTTCTTTCTCTCATGTTCATAATCTGCCCTTCCACAATGGCTCTGATTTTCGTTTCGTTGGACGCCGCCGCCCAATCAAAATTCGCCTCAACGCCCGTCGCATCGTGCTTGGGCGTGATTTCCGTTTCAAAATACGGGAATGCGCGCTGGCCGTTGTTGCCGCTCGGCGTCAGATCGAACGCCGTCTCGTCGAAAAACGTCCAGTCGACATCGCATTCCTTTTTGATGCGCTCGCGCGCAAGCGATCCGTTCTTGAAGCACGAGAGCGACATGAAACCGCCCATCGGATTGCCGAACACGTGGCCGAAACCGTCGGGGTCCGTCTTGAAATCGCGCATCGCCGCAAAGAACGTATCGCTCGTGCCGAGCGAAATGACCGCGCAGCCGGGTTCTTCCGCGCCACAGCCCACGAGGGAGGCCGGATTGTCGCCGGTGAACGGCGCCACGGGAATGCCCGCACGCAGGCCGAACTTCTCGAACCGCGCCGCGAGCGCCAGCGGCTTGTCACCCGGCAGGAACACGCCCGGCAGCTTCGCCTTCAGATCGGGCGCGACAAACGCGCAGACGTCTTCGTCCCAATCGAGCGTCTGCAGATTGAGCAGATTCATCCCCGCGCCGTCACCCGTTTCGATCGGCGCGTCTTCGCCCGTCAGATAGGACGTCAGGAACGAACTCAGCAGATGCACGCGCGCCGTCTTCGCCCAGCCCGCCGGATCGTCCGCACGGAACTTCATCACCTGCGATGCGGCAAAGCGCTCGATCGCCGGCGAACCCGTACGCGTCTGCAGGGCCGCGCCGAAATGCGCATCGAGCGCCGCCACTTCCGCACCCGTCGAACTGTCCATCCAGATCGGACTCTCCGCGCGCGAGAAGAAGCCCGCCTCGACCGCGCCGCACGCGCAGGTCTTGAGCGCGTCAACGCCTTCAGCTGTCAGATAGACCGTCGCATGCTGCTGCGCATCGCCACCGACGGCGGCAATCTGGTCCATCGGCGCACCCGCCTCCTGCAAGCGCGCCAGCACGAGATCGAGGCCCTGCACCCACATCCGCGGATCGGCCCGACGCACACGCGCATCCGCATTCGGCAGGAAACCGTCCGGCGAACCGAACGCCGGCAGATCCTTGCCATAGTTCACGGCGGCACGCGCGACCACGGTTTTCGTCTCGGTGTCGTAGACAACCGCCTTGGTGCCCTGGGTGGACGAATCAATTCCGAGTGTCAGCATTTTTTCTTTCCTTTTCTTTTGCGCGGTCTTTGAGCCACGGCGCTACATAGATGTTCTTGGCTTGCATTTCGGTAAAATACGAATCGAAGTCGAACGGCAATCGACGCCAGGTGACCACACGCGTACGCGTTTCGTAGAGCGCATAGACACTCTCGCACTCGCAGCGCGGATACCCCACCGATCCGACGTTCACAATGTACTGGTGGTCGGGATAGAGGCGCATCCGTTCCGACCGCCCCGCACGGATGAATCCCTGCGGATTGCGCACGACCCACATCGACGCGTGCGTGTGGCCCACGAAGAGCAGACGCATGCCGCCCATTTCCGCGTAGGCCGCTTCAGCGTCTTCCTGCGCGAAGATGTAGCCGAACTCCTCAGGACGATACAACGTGCCGTGCGCACACAGAAAGGTCCGTCCCCGATACGTGTAGGGACGCGTCCTCAGCCATTCAAGCGCCTCGGGCGAAAGCTCCTTTGCGTGGCGACGGACGCCGACCTGTGCCTCCGGACGAAAATTGTCGAACGGGATCACGCCCGCCGTCGCCGCATCGTGATTGCCCATCAGCACTTCGTCGCACGACGCCCGCGCCAACTCGACCGCCCGTACGGCATCGGGTCCATATCCGACCACATCTCCGAGACAGACGATCTTTTCCGCGCCTTGGGCCCGCGCATCTTCAAGCGCCGCCTCCAACGCGGAAGGATTACCGTGGATGTCCGAGAGGATCGCGTACAGCATTTCAGGCTCCCTGATTCTGAAGCTCCTCAAGCTCCGTCGCGGCCTTTTCCCAGTCTTCCGTGTAACGGTCGATCTCGAACTGCAACGTCCGTACCTGCCGGTTCGCCTCGGCGAAGTCGGTGGTGGGGGTGGGGTTGAAAAGTTCCGCCGAGGCCGCGTCAAGCGCCGCCTGAAGCTCTTCGATCTTCTTCTCGCACTGCGCCACGGTCTTCTTCAGCTCCTTCACACGCGGCGCGACTTTCGCCCGTTCCGCCGCGCGCTGCTGGCGCAATTCCTTCGAAGTCAGCTTCGGCGCGCTACCGTCGGGCGAAACCTCGGACTCCACGTCCTTCTTCGCCGTCGAACCGCTCTCGCCCGCCGCACGGTCGCGCTCGAGCTTCTTTTCGCTGTAGTAGTCGTAGCCGCCCGGGAACT
Organism: Kiritimatiellia bacterium; assembly: GCA_045641465.1. Lineage (GTDB taxonomy): Bacteria > Verrucomicrobiota > Kiritimatiellia > RFP12 > UBA1067 > RUG572. The sequence continues at coordinate 4,872 of JAZUGW010000276.1, forward strand.
GGCGAATGCCCTCGCGCGTGATTTCAAGTACCGACGTCGCCACCGCCCGCACGAATTCGATGTCGTGCGAAACGAGCAGAATCGTCCCCGAATACTTCTGCAACGCCTCTTGCAGGAGGCGGCGTCCGTCAAGGTCGAGGTGCGTCGTCGGTTCGTCCAGCAGGAGGAAGTTCGGCGCCTGCAGGAAGAGACGCAGGAACGCAAGACGGATCTTCTCGCCGCCGGACAGCACGCCCACCTGCTTTTCGACGTCGTTTTCGTCGAAGCCGAAAACCCCCAGCTGATTGCGGAAATTCTTTTCCCCCGACAGGTTCGTACCACCCTGCCAGGCGCTCTTCGCCACGCGATAGACGGTCAGATCGGGCGGGATCGTCTCGGCGAGCTCCTGCGAAAGATAGCCCGGCACGACGTTGTGCCCTAAAATCGCCTTGCCGCTCGTCGGATTGCGCGTACCGGCGATCAAGCGGATCAAGGTCGACTTGCCGAGACCGTTGTAGCCGATGAGCGCCACCTTGTCGCCGCGCGTCACATTGAACGTCACATCGTGCAGTACCTGCTTCACGCCGTCATAGCTGAAACCGAGTTCCTCGCAGCGGAACATCTCGATACCCGACGGCGGCGGTTCCGCAAGGCGGAGCCGTCCCGACTGCGTGTAGCGTTTCGGCAGCACAATGCGTTCTTCATCGATCTTGTCGATGAGCTTCTGGCGGCTCTGCGCCTGTGCGGCCTTCGTCGCCTGCGCGCGGAAGCGGTCCACGAAGCGCTGCAGCTGTTCGCGATGGTGGTCCTGGTTCTCCTTCGCCTGCAGCAGATGCTGATAGCGCACTTCGCGCTCCTTGAGGTACCAGTCGAGATTGCCTTCGTAACGCGTGCACGTGCCCGCATCGACCTCGACGATGATTTCCGTCAGCGTGCGCAGCAGGAAGCGGTCGTGCGAGATGAGCATCAGCGTGCCGCGGTACTGCTTGAGGAATTTCTGCAGCCATTCAACGGCCGGCAGGTCGAGATAGTTGGACGGTTCGTCGAGGAGCAGCAGATCCGGTTCGCTCGCCAGCACGCGGCTCAGCTCCGCACGCATGCGCCAGCCGCCCGAGAAACTCGCAAACGGCTTCTCGAAGTCGTCCGTCGAAAAACCAAGACCGCCCAGCGCCACTTTGACGCGCGTCTCGAGGTCGTAGCCACCGAGATGCTCGAATTCGGTCTGCACCTCGCCGTATTCGCGCAGCACATTGCGATCGCCCGAATCGAGCTTTTCCTCGAGTTCGCGCATCCGCACTTCAAGTTCGTGGAAACCGGGGATGCCGCGCATCGAGTATTCAAGCAGCGTCTCCTCCGGTGTGTCGGGTTCGGGATGCTGGCGCGTCGACCCGATGCGGGGCTTTTCCTCGATGATCAGTTCGCCGTGGTCGGTGGACATCTCGCCGAGGATGATCTTGAACAGCGTCGACTTGCCGGATCCGTTTGGACCGACCACGCCGACGCGTTCGAATTTGTTGACACGGAAGCTGACGTCCGTCAGGACATCCTGCAAACCATAATGAACCGATATGTTCCTAAAATCAAGCACGTTGACACTTAACCCTTCAACTCTTCAACACTCACCTGGCCAGCAGCTCTTCCCGCACGGTCCGCGGCACGAGCGCGAAGTCGCTCGGCTCCATCGAGTAGGAGGCACGTCCCTTCGTGAGGGACCGAATCGCCGTCGCATAGCCGAACATCTGGGCCATCGGCACGCGCGCGTGGACGATCTGCATGTCGCCGCGCTGTTCCATGTCGAGCACCGTACCGCGACGGCCGTTGAGGTCGCCCAGCACTTCGCCCACCGACTCGGGCGGCGTGGTGATTTCAAGCTTCATGATCGGTTCGAGGAATTCCGGCGCCGCCGCTTCGGCCACTTCGCGGAAACCCATCACCGCCGCACTGCGGAAGGCGATTTCGTCCGAGATTTCCGGATCGACCAGCGTGCAGCTCGTTGCGGTCACGACAAGGTCCGTCATCGGATAGCGCGCCAGCACGCCCGTCGCCACACCGTCCTTGAGGCCCTGCTCGACGACCTCGGCGAGTTTGGAATCGGGGATCGTGTTGCGGAAATCGCGCGCGATTTCAACCGTCACGCCCTTGCCGCGCTCCTGCGGCTTGACTTCGATTTCAAGCGTCACCGCATGGCGCTTGCCGCCCAGTTCGCGGTCGAAGGTGAATTCCTTCTTCGACAACGCCGTGACCGTTTCCACATAGCTGACCATCGGCTTGCCGACGTTTGCCGCGCACTTGAATTCGCGTTTGAGACGGTCCACAAGGATTTCAAGGTGAAGCTCGCCCATGCCGGAAAGGATCGTCTGACCCGTCTCTTCGTCCTGACGCACCTGACAGGTCGGATCTTCGGCCGCCAGCTGGTCCATCGACGCCACGAGCTTGTCCTTGTCGGCGCCGCTCTTCGGTTCGATCGCCAGGAACATCACAGGCTGCGGCGCCGTGATGCGTTCAAGGTAGAGCGGCTTCATTTCGGCGCACAGCGTATCGCCCGTCGTGCAGGACTTGAGTCCGACGAGCGCGCCGATATCGCCGGCGGAAAGCTGGTCCACTTCGATCTGCTGATCCGCAAAGAGGCGCACGATCTTCATAATGCGCTCGCGCTTCTTCGTACGCGGATTGAACGCATTGGCGCCCTTCTTCAGCACGCCCGAGTAGACGCGCACGAAGTAGACTCGGCCCACGTAGGGATCGGTCGCAATCTTGAAGACGAGCGACGTCAGCGGCTCGGCCGCATCGTGCTTGCGCGTCACCGGCTCGCCGCTCTTCAGGTCCGTCGCCGCCACGGGCGGACGGTCCGTCGGCGCGGGCAGGTAGAGTCCGACGGCATCGAGCAGCGGCTGGATGCCTTTGTCCTTGAACGCCGTGCCGCAGAGAACGGGCACGAACTGGCCGGCGCAGACGAGGCGGCGAATCGCCCCGCGCAGTTCATCCGCCGTGAGGTCGCCGTTCTCGAGATAGGCTTCCATCACGCCCTCGTCGAGATCCGCGACCCGCTCGCAGAGTTCGGCACGCGCGAGTTCCGCGTCGTCCTTCAGCTCCGCCGGAATGTCGCCCACGGTGAAGGTCTTGCCTTCGCTCGCCTCGTCGTAGACGATGCCCTTCATCTCCAGAAGGTCGACGACGCCCTTGAAATTATCCTCCTTGCCGATCGGCAGCACGATCGGTGCGGCATTCGCTTTCAGCTTGTCGCGCAGCTCGCCCACGACGCGCGAGAAGTCGGCACCCATGCGGTCCATCTTGTTGACGAACGCAATGCGCGGTACCTGATAGCGGTCCGCCTGACGCCACACCGTCTCGCTTTGGGGCTGCACGCCGCCGACCGCGCAGAACACGCACACGGCACCGTCCAGCACACGCAGGGAGCGCTCGACCTCCATGGTGAAGTCGACGTGTCCGGGCGTATCGATGATGTTGATCGCCCAGTCCTTCCACGTGCAGGAAATGGCGGCGGACTGAATCGTAATGCCGCGTTCCTTTTCCTGGATCATGAAGTCCGTCGTCGTGTCGCCTTCATGCACTTCGCCGGTCTTGTGGATCTTGCCGGTGTAGAAGAGGATGCGCTCCGTAGTGGTCGTCTTGCCCGCGTCGATGTGGGCGACGATGCCGATGTTGCGAACGTTTGCGAGTATACTGCCGTCTGACATAAGGATTCCTGGACTCTAAACTGAAACTTTTCTAAATTCGAACAATGCTCAGACCTTGCTGACGTCGAAGCTGCGGCTGATCGCCGCACGCGCCTCGGCGAGATTCGCGAATTCGCCACCCGCGATGAACTGGATGACAAGGTTGCCAATGGCGGTGCCCTCGGTCGGACCGGCGAAGACCTCGAGTCCCGTCGCCTGGGCCGTAAGCGTATTGAGGTAACCGTCCTTCGAACCGCCGCCCACGATGTTGATCGAGGTGTACGTCTTGCCCGTCAGCTGCGCGAGGTGCGCGATCATCTTCGCGTAGCACGCGGCAAGGGAGGTGTAGACGCACTGCATCAGTTCGCCCACCGTCGCAGGCTTCACATCCGCCGCCGCGAGCACTTCGGCGATCATCGAGTCCGGCGAGAGGAACCGCGCGTCGTTGACATCCACGCGGCCCGCAAACGCGGCGTTCGCCTTCGCGGCCGTTTCGAGATCATTGAAGGAATACTTCTTGCCCGGCTCGTAGTCGGCCAGGGTCCAGGTCGCCTGCGCGCCCTTGCCTTCGACGTAGGCAACGCCGTTCAACTCGCGGCGGATGGACTGGATCATCCACAGGCCCATGATGTTCTTGAGGAAGCGGAAGCGGTACCACGCGCCGCCTTCATTCGTGAAGTTGGCCGCGAGCGCCTCGGGCGTGGTGATCGGTTCGGCGTTTTCGACGCCCAGCAGGCTCCAGGTGCCGGACGAAATGTACACCGCCTGGTCGTCGCGCGCGGGCACCGCGAGGAAGGCGCTGCCGGTATCGTGCGTCGCCGGCAGCACGACCTGCGCGTTGAAACCGACTTCGGCCTGCACGGCCGGCGCGAGGTCGCCCAGACGCGTCCCCGGCATCTCGAGCGGCCCGAAGATCTGCTTCGGCAGGCCGAGCTTCTCGATGACCTCCCAATCCCAGTCCTTCGTCCGCGCATTGACGAGATTGCCCGTCGTCGCATTCGTGTATTCATTGGCCATCTTGCCCGTCAGCACGTAGTTGAGGTATTCCGGCACCATCAGGAAACGCGCCGCCTGCGCGAGCTGCTCGGGATGCTCCTTCTTGAGCGCTGCCAGCTGGTAGATCGAATTAAAGAGCATCTTCTGGATGCCGCAGCGGGCGTAGAGATCGGCCCGCGAAATAAGCGGCTCCACGAGCGCATCCGCCCCTTCCGTACGTTTGTCGCGATAGGCGACCATGTCCGAGCAGGGCTCGCCTGCGGCATCGAGAAGGATGAAGTCCACACCCCACGTATCGATGCCGATCGTCGACGGGATCTTGCCAAGCTCCTTGCACTTCGCCACACCGGCCAACACGCTTTTCGCGAGCGCCGCGTGGTCCCAGCAATCGTGTCCATCCTTGCGAATCTGCGAGTTGTCGAAACGATAGACCTCTTCCAGCACGATCTTGCCGTCTTCGACATGACCGAGAATATGACGCCCCGACGAGGCGCCGATGTCGATTGCGAGATGATAGTTCATAGGATATCTCCAAGAGTGTGATAAACAGAAC
>JAZUGW010000277.1:0-36187 GCA_045641465.1 Kiritimatiellia bacterium
GTCCGTCTTCACGTGTGCCGCCGAGACGGCCGCCAACCGCGGATTCACCGTGCGCGCGGCAAAAGCGCCTATGTGCGCTGCCTGCCAGGCACCTTTATAGCTCGTGATCGCGTAGCGGTAACGCAGATTGAAACTCTCGCCGTCGGGACGATGCTCAACAAGCCAGTCGTTGAAGAGGCACGAGAAGATCGCGCTCTTCCCCGCCGGCGGCTTGCCCGTGTAGCACGTCTTATCAGGATGGATCTCGCCGAATTCCGCGAGCAGGGTATCACGCTGAATGAGCGCCACGCCGAATTCGCCGTTCTCCACGCCCATCCAATCGCGCACGCCGAGATAGGAATCGCTCGTGTGGCCGGTGAGGTCGAGATACGGACGCATCACCGGTCCGTTGATTTGCGCGTAGAACGTACCGCCCGGCACATCGAACGGGAAGGCGAGATAACCATAACGCCGGTAGCGTTCATGACTGCGGCAGCGCAGATTCTTCGCGTGACGGATTTCGATCTCCACCCAGATGCGCTTCTCGTCGGGATCAAGCCGCACGCGGCGCGTCACATCCGCACCGAGCGCCGCCGCCGCATCCTTCTCCCACGTCTTATGGTTGTCGCGCGTGTAGCGGAAATCGTTCGCCGGGCCGTTCAGCAGTTCACGGCCAAGCTCCTTGTCGTAGATCGAGGTGATGAGGCCGTTTTCCTCTTTCACGCGATAGTAGCGGTTCTCGAGTGTTCGGGCGTCACCGCCCGAACACTGAACCGCCCCCTTCTCGCCCCGATGCGCAGCCTCAAACCATTTTACATTTTCCATTTTCAATTTTCCATTTGCAAACCGCTCTGCGGTTTGCTCCGCCTTCTCTACCCAGTCGAAATGCTGCATGATGGTTTCGAAAATGCGGCGGCCCTGATACCCTTCCGGGGTTGCATAGCTGTGTTCATCGTTCATGACGAGGCCCCACCAGGCGCGGGCGAAATCTTCGGCGGGATAAGGCTCGCCCTTCGTCACGGCACGCACGGCGGCCTCGGCTTCCGTCGCAGCGAGTTCCTGGTCGACGACGACCTTGCGGGCAAGGCATTCCGGCATCGAGTGGAGAAACTGTACCCAACCGCTCGCCATGTCGCCGCGCAAGGTTGGAATCTGATCGCTCCACTTCGCACGCAGCAAGTCAAACGGTTCGTCGGGATTCGCCACCGTGCGCATCTCGGGCCACCGCCATTTCTTGTTCCAGGCCTTGAAGGAATCGCTGATACGCGTGTTCGGATCTTCGAAATCGGCGTATCTCGAAACGAACCAGACGTCGTAGGGATAACGCTTTTCCATCAGCGCCAGCTGCTCGGGCAGCATCCGCTCCATCGCGGCGATGCCCTTGCCGTTGATGCCAAACGGATGCGACGACATCGAGTAGTGGTTATGCGCCCACACGAGCATCTTCGTCGAACGATCGGCCGCCTCCCACCAATACACCATCGGCAACGGCGATTTCCAGCGCACATCCACACGGCTGCCACCGGCGCCCGCGTCCGGGTTGTGGAACGGATAAGGTTTCGACTTGTCGCGCGGCCAAATGGTGGACGGAAGCGGATTCCACTGGTTCGGCAGGAACACAAGATTCTCCACGCCCGCTTCCACGCACGGCTGCACAAGTCCCCACGAAAGTCCCGGGTTGTCGGCCATGAACATCGTCTTCGGCGCAAGGTTCCACCGGTCCTCGAAGCGCTTTCGCGCATAGACGCTCCGGCACATCTGCTCGAAGCCGTATGCCTCGGTGATATTGCCCGCGCAGAGCGCGGAAACGCCCACGCGGTTGCGCGTCATCACGTCCTTGATGTATTGCCGCGTCGCCGCCGCACCGCGTTCCATCGGATAGTTGTCGAAGAACCAGGATCCCTCGACCGTGTAGCGGTAGGCGGCAGGATCGGCGTCGTTCGGATCGGCGTTCACGAGCTCGCGCGCGTGGTCCATGTAGAGCACCGAGCCATGGCGCTTCCAGTAGGACGAACGATCGAGGCCGATGTCGGTATGCGACGAAGTAAGGCAGTAGATCTTCCACGGGCGCACGGGCGGGAGCGTAGCCGGCAGCGCATTCGTGGGCACGAGTTCAAAAAGCGGACTCCCCGCCATATCGCGCGCCACCATCCGACGGCCGTCGTGCGTGAGGAGCGAATACGCCTGCGTGATCGGCCAGGACTTCCCCTTCTCCCACACATAGGCGCGCGTCGTGTCGGCGGCTGTCGTCCGCACGTCTCTCTTCACGTCGAGATCGGTCCAGGTGCGGTTGTCGTTCGATCCCTGGAAATGCCACTCGGTCGGACTGCGCAGCGGATAGCGCCACGTCTGATCGGCCGTGTACCATTCATAGCGTGTCACTTCAAGAGGTTGCGCATACTCAAGCGTGACCCACGCGGCTTTGACCGTCTGCGGGCCGCCGGCGCGGTCGTCATACCACTTCGTCTTCAAATCGCCGTCGAAGGCCAGCGCCGGTTCGAAGGTCGTGCGCAGCACAAAGCGCGCATTCGCACGGGTCGTCGCGTCGAAATGGAGATGGCACGCCGCGCGCGTCACGTCCGTCGTTCCATTGAAGAGCTTGATTTCGGAAATCTGCAGTCCGTCGCCCGTCTGCGCGTCCACTTTGAAGCGGTAGAAACGGAAGGCGTTCTTCGCCGGCGGCGGTGGCGCAACCACGCTCCCCGCACGAAACGGTTTCGGTCCGACGCTGGCGGCAAACGTCATCGTCACAAGATCGTAGAGGCCGACCGCGCCGTCGCGCATGCGCCGCACCGGCACGTAGTCGCGCACGGTCTCGCCCGCATGGACAAGCTTGAAGGCGTGCAGACGATAGGCGGACGGATAGAGTCCCGCGTGATTCGCCGCGAAGAGCGTCATCGGTCCCCTCTCCGTATGCGGAAGCGCCACCGTAGCGGCGGCGACCTGCGCACCCGTGGCGACGTCGTAGAGGAACGCGTTCGGCGCGCCGCCCGGCACCACCGCGAGGCGGTAGCGGCGCTTGCCCACCGTCGGGCACACAAGCAGTTGAGACGTTTTGCCGAAAAACAGCATCTGCGATTTATCCTTGAGCACAAGAAGATGTCCGAGCTGCGCCCAGTCGCCGCAGAAGTAGGCGTGGTTCTCGAAGTCGCCCGTGACGGTAAAGTCGATGTCGATTGCCGTTTGATCCGTCGTCACGAAACCCGTGTCGAGCCATTGTTCGCCCGTCGATTCAATGGAGGCAAGTTCCTGGTATCCTGCCGGCACGCGTGAGTTTCCCGGCCCCCAGACATCTTGCGGACGCTCCCACACCACGCGCTCGCCAGGCTTCAAGTTGATCTCCAACGTGGGTTCGCGGCTGAAGCGCGTCGTTCCGCGCGTCACGCCGGGCGGCGTCACGCAGCCGCCGAAGGGATCGACGAGGCGGAACGTGCCCCCCTTCTCCGCGACGACTTCAACGCGCGTCACCTGGCCGGCCGTCATCTTGGCCGACACGAGGAAAGCCCCCTTCGCGCGCAGATGGTCGAACGACGCATCGGCCCCCGTCCAGTTCGGGAACACCTTCACGAAACCACGGTCGCTCTGAAGCAGCATCGAATTGATGAATTCCATCGCGCCGATCTTTTCCACGCCGTGCACGTTGTCGTGCAGGTGGAAGTTCAACTGCCCGCGTCGGCGGATTTCAAACTTCTTGAACGCCTCGATGATCGGCTCGCAGGGATACCCCATGCGAATCGCCATCGCATAGAGCTTGGGCGTCTGGTTCGCGCCATGCGTCCAAATGCCGTCCTTTCCCGCCTCCCAAATGGCATTCACCGTGTTGGTGGCAATGGTACGGAATTCATCCGTCACATCGAACGCGAACGCTTCGCCGGGAATCACGCTCTCCAGCGTCACGGCGTTGGCGCAAAGCGCGAGATTCGCCCGTCCATCCGCCTCCTCCACGCCCGAAAGCGTGCGCACGTCCTTTCCGCCCACCTTTGCGAGGCCTGTGGGGAGCGCGCTCAAGTGTTCGGACATGTCGCGCCAGGCCGCCGCTTTTTCCGCCGGCACGGCGATGCCGATTTCGCGCAGAACCGGCGTCACCTCGACGAGCGTCGCGAACAGCCGCCGCACCGCACCGAGCGCGGGCGAACTGTTCTTCACAAGCCCCGATCCTTCCCAATGCGAATCGTAGACAAGATAGCGATAACCGCCGTTCGGAAGCGTCTCCTTTTCGCACCACTTCAGGAAGAAGTTCGCCGTCTTGTCGAAAACCGGCCACACCTTCTTGAGATAGGCGCGATCAAGCGTATACTCCCAGTGCGTGCACATCACGGCACACTGGAAGGCACCGTCCGAGATCTGTCCGCAATGCTGATAGTCGCCGCTCGCGGTCAAGCCCCACGGACCCATGCACACGGGGAAAAACGCGGCGTCGTCGATGCCCTGCGCGAGATCCGGGCGGCGATCGAGATAGGCCTTCGTATTCAGCATGCGCCGTTTGTTGTAGTTGTACTCAAGCGTACGCAGTCCTTCCTTCGCATTGACACGCGCGCGCGGCAGGTACGCGATGAGAGGATCGGGCATCGACTCGGCGACCTCGGGACGGTTCCCCGTGAAACAGCCGTAGTAGGTGGCCACATAGTTGTAGTTGAGGTGGAAGTCGTTCTTCCAGGACGGCGCATCCGTGGTGGGCCAGATGCCGTAGAGGCCGGGCGGAAACTTCCCCTGACGCACACCCGCGCCGAGCAGATAGAGCTGCCCATAGTAGAAGCGCTCGAGTTCTTCGTCGTTGAGCGACACGCGGCTGCGGCCCCACCAGGTGCGCCACCAGTTCCCATGCGCCGACTGGATCCTGTCGAGCGCCGCCATGTCGAACCGGCGCGACGGATCGGGCGAAACGACAATCGCAAACGGCTGGTTCGCCTTGACCTTCAACTTGGCCTCGGCACTGCGCGGATTGAGAACGACTCCCGCCGATAGCGAGGCGCCGACAGCGCTCACCGAGGCCGTCGCATTCGTCGTCCAGCTGCGCGGATTCTCAGGCGCGAGATTCACCGTCGAACGACGCACCCAGAAGCCGTCGGACGCGCCATGGGCCTCGGACTTTCCGAGCGGACTCTGGCTGTGGGTCGTGAAACGCAGCGTCCATTCGTCGTCAGCGGACGACACGCCCCTCACCACGAACAGATCTTCACCCGACGCGACAAAGCTGTCAAGCTTCACCGTCCCCTTGCCGAACTTTCCCTCGGTGTGCAGCATCGCGGATACGATGTCGAGCGTATCGGTCGACTCAACGGACTTTTCGTCCACGACGACTTCCAGATAGCCAAAAGAGATCGGCGTCGCCCGCGTCATATTGCCGCAGCTCCAGAGATCGCCGCGCGTGAGTTCGAAGAACTTGCGATTCGCGTCGCCGCCATTCACCGCACCAAGCGCCCCGTTGCCCAGAAGCGCCGCGGTCGGAAGATTCACGCTATACGTCGTTCCCGGCTGTGCGCTCGGCCACTGCGGATTGAATCGCGCCAAGTCCAACGACGCGGCGGAATCGGAAACGCCCGAACCGAAAGCGGACACAACGGTCAACGACAAACAAGCCAGCGAGAGCAACCTCAAACTCATTTCTCAATCCTCTTTTCTTTCAACGACCGATCCTCGATGATAATGCGGATATGGATGACCCGCTTACTTCAGCAAAACGGAAACCGCCGACGCAAAGCTTTTCTCGTCGGTGACGATGATGTGGTCGATATTGCACGTGCGGATGGTCGAATTACGCTTGCCGTCCGCAAAGGACGTCCCCTCGGCCACAAACACGATGTCGTCCGCGGTAAAGCCGTTCTGCTTCGCCCAGCTGCTCACGCGTCCCGCCGAACACGCCTTCGGCGATCCGGGCACGGAGGTCAGACACGTATAGCGCTTCTGGAGCGCAGCAAGCGCCGCGTCATTCGCCGCCTTCATTTTTTCGAAAGCGGCCTTCGCCTTTTCCTCTGTCGGCGGCGTCTGCTGCGGCGCGGGGAGGTCGAGCACCACGACCTTCTTGCGCTGATTCGTCACTGCGCACATGAGCAGATGCGGATAGTCGCTCGTCGCGCGATCGCACCCTTTGTCCTTCGCCTCCTGCCACGTGGTCGCATTCTGCACCATCCAGAGGCAGACCGTAAGTCCGGCGGCATGAGCCTGGTCGATCATCTCTTTCGTCGTCTTCATCTGCGGCGCCACGCTCATGCAACCGAGCGCCTTCGCGTCCGCGATGTGCTTCGCCGTGAGATTGCCCCCCATGATGTACCCGAGCGGTGCGGCGGGATCGACGGCGCGCATCGTCTTGAGCGTACCGAGATTGAAGCAGGTGAATGCGTATGTACCCGGCTTCAGCAGCTTCCGGGCGGACGCATTGAGCTTGCGGCAGAAGTCCGTAAGGACCTCGGGCGTATAGAACGCACTGGGGTACGCCTTCATTTCGATTTCGATGAATACGTCATTCCGACCGGCGAGCGGTGCCACCACGTCTTCAAACGTGGGGACCGGTTCTGAACAGTACGTCAGGTGGAACTTCTTGAGCTCGGCAAGCGTCAGTTCTTCGATGACGCCCGTACCGTCCGTCGTACGCGCAGCATTACCGTCATGCATGATGACCAGTTGACGGTCCTTCGTGAAGCGCACGTCCGTCTCGAATCCGCGAATCCCCTTCTTGAGGCACCAGGCGAATCCGCCGGTACCATTGTCCTGGAACTCGCCGCGGCTGCCGCGATGCGCCTGAATGAGCGGACCTCCCGCCGTTTTCATCGTCGCGTTGTTCACGGAAGATGTCATGCAGCCCGCCAGCAGGGCATAAAGGACAATTCCCCAAGGTCCCATTTTCATTTCATTTTTCCTCTCAATGGTTGGTAACTTTCACACGCCTCGTTCGCGTTCCATAAGTATACATCATTTCATCATCCCGTACAAGAACGGCCTTCACAAAAAAACTCAATCCGCCCCCACGGCGAACCGATCCTGTCCACGATTTTTCACGGATTACGCACCAAGCCAAACCCCATCCAACATTCACCCTCTCAAACAATCAAACAATCTCCCACTCGAACAATCAAACAATCGCCCACTCGAACAATCCGAACAATCGAACAATCAAACAATCGCCCACTCGAACAATCCGAACAATCCGAACAATCGAACAATCCGAACAATCGATCTCCCGCCATCCTCTCGCCTTTCATTTCCTTGTATTCGAACCCCATGACGTATCAACCACGCCGAGGCAGCCGCCGAGTGTTTCATAGAACACAAAGCACAATGCGGAATAGGCATTATCGTTCAGCGGAAAACGATATTCAATCGTCAAATCGAGCCCGGAACCTCCCAAATACGCGCAATTCTCATATTCCATTTCACTCCCTGTCGGCCGACCAAGAATGTCGACGACATCCTGATAGGTCAACGATGCTGACTTCACAATCTCCTTAAAGGCATTTTTCATTTGCTTAACCCGTTTATCCACTTCCGTAGAACTCATCCGCGACTTCCCTCCTATCGGCAGCAAGAGTTCTCGCGAAAGTGCTTTCAAACGTTCTTTCACCTCGTCCGTTGCATATTTTTCTTTAGGCCGCGTAGTAGAAAAGCAGCTTCTGACATTGAAATGCCGATCGAACCAGACAAGGATACAAGCATTCTTCTCAAGAGTATAACCGGGATACATATATTCGAATTCGTATGTCGTGGAATCATGACAGGACGGATCACCCATGATCCGCAGAATGTCGCTTTGCGAAATTGTATAACGAGATGCCAACTCTCTTAAACTCCACACAAAATCATGAAAATCTTTCGCGTCAACTGGTTGATAAGCACTCGGTACCTTTTGCAACGGCTTCAGCCGTAGCCAATAGAGGTTCTGCAGGGAAACCTTTTCAGATTCTGGAAGTCCACCCCTTCTGTCACAATCAGAACAGCCTGAAAGAAACAAGGCCACGCAAACGACCCAAACGGACAATCTCATGATTCTACTTGTCATTTACAGTTCTCGTTCAAATATGGGGTAGCATTTCATCTATAATCTTTGGGCGTAATCTGACGAATTGTTTCGACATGGTCAGGATAATAGATCACCCCGATGTCTCTCATACCGATATGGCACATAATCCACCTCAACATCTGAAACGTCCTCCCACAACGGTTAAAAGCAATGTCAAACAGCATAAGTATACATCATTTCATCGGCCCCTACAAGAGCGGCCTCTCAAAAATCGACTTTTATCAAATTGGGCGAATGGCGCACCAAACCGCCCTTCATTCAAACAGTTTGCCAATTGGTAGGGCGCGTTCTCCGAACGCGCCGCAAGGCAGCGCCAAAGAACACCGACTCCGAACGCACCTCCAGCCGTGCAACAGCTCGCACGGGTTGCTGGAGGACCTCGAATGCTACCTCGACAACCGCCCGCGCTTCGCGGGCGAGCGCTGCCTCGGCCGCGCAGGCGGCATCAAGCGGCACCTGCAGGAGCACGCGCCGAACCTCTTCCGGCACTACGCGGCGCTCATGCGGATCCCGCCGCAGTACGGACGGAGCGGACGCCGCGGGGGCTCCTCGGCTGGCTGCGACGACGACGGTCGGCGTGAGTTCCCGCAGGGTGTTTCCCCAGGTGCGTAATAAGGGCGGCTGAAGGTTTGATTTTATTGCGGAAAAGAAATGACTGCGAGTCGGCAGAAATCCTCTCACGGGATCTACACTGCGAAAACCGACCCGCAGTCAATACTTGAAGAAGTACGCGTTTTCACGGACAGCGTACCAAGCCGGATTTCATTCGACAATCCGACCAATCGAACAATCCGAACAATCGAACAATCCGAACAATCCGAACAATCCATTCCCTTAACGTCTCGGAACGGTCAGGGTGGGGACCGGGAACGGCTGCTTGATCACATAGCTTGTGCCCAGACGCTCCCCAGGTACAGGCTTGAATTCCGGCCGTTTCGAACCCGCCGGCGGCGTGAGCGTCAACGTACCGGTCGCCTCGTCGACCTTCCACGCCTCGCCCGGCACCATCCAGCAGTCTTCCACACGGCACGGAATCGAGCTGCGCTTGAAATCGGGCTGGTGGGCCATGATGTTGTTGATGAACACGTGCCCGCCGCAGGTGCAGACGTCCGTATCGAGCGAATGCAGCTTGATCGTATGCGGCTCGAAGATCGGCGTGCAGCGAGAATCGTCACGGAAACTCATCGTGCCGCGCATCCGGTTGCCGACAAAGGCGATCGACTGCGACCAGGCCGTCACCGCATGCTTGGAGAGCGCGTCGTTGCCTTCGACGAGGATGGGACCATGGTCCACCTCGAAGAAGAAGTCCTGATGGTTGGCCCACAGCGTGTTGTTGACGACACGCGCACCCTGGCCCATCCAGTCGAACCAGACGCCGCCCGCGGAACCGCAGTGGTGGATGCGGCAGTTGGCGACGGTGAAGTCGACCGCGCCGTGGATCTTGATGCCGGCCATCTCGGCTCCGCCGAACGGCTTCTTCCAGTGGCACTGGAAGATTTCGCAATTCTCGACCGTGGAGAACACGGCGCCCAGCGAACCGCAGATGCCTGCCTGGCCGCAGTCGTAGATGCGGCAGCGACGCACCAGATGGTGGCCCACGCGTTCCTGTCCATTCTGGCTCGCGAGCACGATCGTGCGATGGTAGCCCGCGGCGGACTCGGCATTGTTGTCGAACTCGTCGCCGTACTTGCCCAGCGTGATGCCCGTGCAGGAGGATCCGTGCACGACGCAGTCTTCAATCACCCAGCCGCGGCTCCAATGCGTGCCGACGATGCCGACCTGCTCGCAGGTGGGCGGCGCCCAGTTGGGACCCGCGTTCTCGAAGGTGATGCCGCGCAGCGTCTGGTAGTCGCAGAACGGTTCGCGCGAGTAGAAGCAGGACGGACGCGTCACCAGTTCCGGAACCGCCACATTGGGATCCTGTTCAAACGCCGCGAGGATCGTACCCGCCGTCACACCCGGCAGCAGCACCGCATGGCCCACCGGCAGTTTGAAACCGTCGTCGCGCTTTTTCCCGGGCTTCGGCGGATTGGCGTCGCGGAAACGCACCAGCAACTGCTTCATGCCCGCAGCGGACTCCGGTAGCTTCACCGTGGTCGAGGTGTACTTCCGCCAATCGCCCGTGATCGTCACCTTCACCTTCGCCAGCACCTGATCGGGCTTCGCGGCATCGCACAGTTCCATGAAGGCCGGATAGACGCAGGCGGAATAATGGAGCGAAATCTCGCGGGTCTTCGAGAAATCGAGACCGGCGTAGGTACAGGTGTGGCCGTCTTCGACCCAACCCACTTCGCAACCCCACTTGGTCGGATGGGCGTCCTTCGGACCCTTCCGGCTCACGGTACTGGCACCGGCCACGGTACGATCGCCCACGGTGATGCCGGCGAGATTGACGATCCAGCGTTCATTGCGGTCGCGTGCGGGATTGACCTCGATCTTGAGGATGCTGCGGTCGTGCAGCTCCAACACCTTGCCGTTCTGGGTCAATCGCGTGAGATAGTGCTTTTTGCCATTGCCGTTGAACCAGTCGCCGCGGATCAGGTCGGTGAACGGATTGAGGCCGCCGCAAAGGTCGTAGGGCACCTTCGCGGACCACAACCCGTCGGGACGCTTCTTCCACCCGCGCACTTCGTCCGCACCGGTGACGACAACCTTCTCGCCCTTCGCCGCCTGGAAGGTGATCGGCGCGCCTTCGCGTCCCGCCGTCACGGGCTTCACCCACTCGCGGTAGACACCCCCGCGAATGGTGACCACGTCCCCGGGCTTCACCGCGTTCGCCGCACGCTGGATCGTACGCCACGGCTTCGCCGCAGAACCGTCGGCCGCATCGCAGCCCGCCGGCGACACATAATAGTCTGCGGCACCGGCCACGCCGGCAAGAGAAAACAGCAACGCACTCAACAGATTTTTGCAGTGAACGCGCGATTTCTGTTCACCCGTCATTCCTTCATAGGTTTTGTCTTTCATCAACGACTCCTTTTTTCTTTTGTCAAATCCTGATCAGTGAAAAACTTCGTTCATCAACGCCGTGCAGCGACCGCAGTGGCGGCAGTCGTTCGCAGAGGCACACGCTCGCACCTCGGGCCAGAGCGGCGAACGCCCCAAGGCCTTGTTGTCAAATTGCTTCGGCAGTTTCGGAAGCGGATCCATCAACCGCGCGAGATCGCCATCATACGAATAGGTGGCGTAGGCCTTGAGAATGGCCACCGGGTCCGCATGGCGACGCGTCGCGAGCTTGACGTAGTCGACATACGGTTCGTAGAGCGGTACGTCTTCCGGACGAATCCACGTCGAGCGCAGAAACTCTTCGTAGTTGCCACGCGCGTAGTTCGTCGCACAGCGGAAGACCGAAAAGTCGTATTTGCGTCCGACCTCGCTTTGCGCGATGCGGTTGTGTCCGTGCATGTTGTCATGAAACGTCTGGAACGGACACTGGCGCAGGCAACCCGAATTCGCCTGCAGGCCCATACCCTTCCCATGCGCCTTCGCCCAGGCCGCGCAGTCGGCGAGATACGCGAGATCGCGGTGCCGTTCACGCGTCACATAGAACATGTCGAAGAGTTCGAGCATCGACTCGTAGCCCAGCGTTCCATGCACACGCATATTGACGCTGAGACGAATCTTGACGGACGGATCATGCGCCCGCAGCACAGTCATCACGAATGGCGAGGTCGTCGTCACGATGTCGGGAAAGAGTCCTTCCCGTTCCATCGCCTCAAGCGTACCAATGACGAGGTTCTCGAGTTCCGGCGAAATGGCGTGATCGCCGTAGCAGTTGCAGTTGAAGAGCGTATCCAGTTCGATGCCGTGCGCGCGCGCCCAACGCAGGTCGTCCAACAGGCGCGCCCGCACCTCGGGCGTGAAATCCGGCGCGGGACGACACGACAACACGCCCGGCCAGGCAAAGAAGACTTCCTTGATGCGCGGCAGATAGGCGGCACACGCCGATTGGAAATCGGCATTGTAGAAATGGCCCACAGCCAGATTCCGGCGCACCGTCGCTTGTTCGTTCATTTCCTTGATCCTCAATCCAGCTTAAGATAGTCGAAATCGGCAAATCCCCCTGCCGTTTCAGTCGAGTAGTAGAAGAGCGCGAAACGATAGCCCGTGAAATGCGGAATCGTGTAGCGCATCTTGAACGAACGCCCCAGCGGGAACCAGGCGACGCCGTCTTCGCTGTAGAAGAAACGTCCTTCGTCGTTGCCCGGGGGATTGCCGACGAAATTCTCACGCGCCGGACGCGCAAAATCGCCGACGGCCTTGAGGTAGACCTCCTTCGTCTCGCGCTTCAGATCGACGCGCCCGCCCTGTCCGGGCCGCACGCCCGTGCCCTTCACTTCCACGAAGAGACGTCCGTCCGGATGCTTCCCGATGCCGATCATGCCGTATTCCTTCTGGAAGAGCGCAAGGCCCGCCCAGTCGCCCGGCTTCATGTCCGTCGTATCGACCTTGGTGACGCCGCGGCAGGTCGGCCCCCAGCAGCGCTGCGTGAGCGTGTTGCGCGCCGTCAGCAGGTCCTTGTCGAGACGGTCCGTCGTCAGACGCATCCAGCCGGGACGTGCCGTGAGCGACCACAGAGACGGTACGGGATTGTGGTTCCACTGCCAGACACGCGCCAGCGCCGAGGCGGCAAAATCGTCCGACGCGACAATGCCCGGCTTCGTACCCTTCGCCGTCGCCTGCAGGCTGCGCGGTTCAACCACAGGCCAACCGTCCTTCCAGGTGACCGGCAGCACGTACGGGCACCGTCCCACGGCCCCGCGGTCGCCGAAGAAGTAGCCGTACCAGTTCCCCTGCGCGTCGTCGATGAACGACCCCTGGGCAATACCCTCGCGCTGAAAGACGATCTTGCCTTCCCACGGACCGCGCATCGTACGCGACCGATGTACGAACACCGTACGGCAATTACCCCGCGGCCAGCCGATGTTGACGAGATAGTACCAGCCGTCGCGCTTGAACACCTGCGAGCCTTCGCCCAGTCCCGAACCGCCCGCGCAGTCGGTTACGTTAGGCAGCACGATCTCGCCGCCGTCGACGAATCCCGAGAGGTCCTTCTTCAGCTCCGTCAGACGCACGCGGTATGGACGCCCCGGCACGGTCGCGTAGATCCAGAAGCGGCCGTCTTCGATCCAGAGCGATTCGTCGTACTGCTTCGGATGCAGACGGCAGAAGCTCCACGGCTGCGTCTCGGGGTCCTGGGTCCAGAAAAGGTAGGTGGCATTGACCCTGTTGTTGAAGCTCGTCGCGTAGAAGAGATCGGTCTTTTCATCGTACCGGATCGAACTCGCCCACGTGCCGAGGGAGTAGTCGTTGCGCCCGTTTTCAAGGCGATCCTGCGGACGGTTCTCAATCGTCTCGTAGCAGGCGTTGGCCATCGTCCAGTCGACGAGATTCGTCGAGACCATCACCGGCATGCCCGGGTTGAAGTGCATCGAAGTCGATATCATATAGAACTTCGATCCCTTGCGGCAGATCGAAATGTCGGGTACGTCGGCCCAGAGCGTCGGACGCAGCGAGGTCGCCTGCGCCCGTGACACGCCGCTGCGCGTCTGGTGGATGAACGGGATCGAGCCGTCTGCGCCGCGCGCGTATTTTTCAATGCAGAAGCTACGGCGGCAGTCGGCGCCGTTCGGCAGGTTCGCGTTGTGGTAGACTAGATACCATGCACCCTTGAAGAAGACGCTACCGCCATGGATGGTGCCGGTGTTCTCCGCGCAGTCCGTCACCGCGCCGCGATAGGACCACGGACCGTGAATCGACTTCGCCGTCGAATAGGCCCAGAATTCGGGACATCCCCCCGCCGCATATTCAAGATAATACGTGTCGCCCAGTCTGTAGATCCACGGAGCCTCCTCGAAGTTCGTGTTCTTCGCACCGTTCCGCCGATGGCCCGCGCCCCACTTCTTCCACAGCGGCGCACCGAAACACGCCGGGTCCATCAGGCCCGGCACGGGCTTCACTTCGCCGGCGAGTTCGAACATGTTCGACTTGAGTTCGGCATACCAGCAGCCGGGGTTGCCGCCGCAATTTCCCCAGAACAACCAGGCCTTGCCGTCGTCGTCGACGAAGACGGAAGGATCGATGTAGCCGCGTCCGCGTACAAGCGCGACGCCGGCGGCATCGCGCCACGGACCTTCGACCGCGTCGGCCGTCGCCACGCCGATCGCGTCGCCGCCGTTCGCGTGTTGAACCGCGACATACCAGTACCACTTGCCATTGCGCTTGATCGCCTGCGACGCCCAGGCGCGGTCGCCCTGACGCGCCCATTTGAACGTGGAGGTATCCATCACCGCGCCATGGTCCTGCCAATGGACCATGTCCTGCGTCGAGAAGACCTGCCAGTTCTTCATCTTGTAGCCGCGGGCGTCCGGCTCGTCATGGCCCGTAAAGACATAGAGCGTCTCGCCATCCACCACGGGTGCGGGGTCGGGCGAGAAACGTTCCTTGACGATCGGATTCGATCCGTCGGAAGCCGCCAGCGCCATCGCCGCGGCACAGAAGAAGGTCGTTAAGCACATCGTCGTTTTTCCTTTGTTGAAGTTTTCCGCCGTCTTATGATACGGAACCGGGATCCTGTTTCGCCGCCATGCGGTCGATGAAGGTTTCGACTTCCTTCCGCTCGTCTGCCG
Organism: Kiritimatiellia bacterium; assembly: GCA_045641465.1. GTDB lineage: Bacteria > Verrucomicrobiota > Kiritimatiellia > RFP12 > UBA1067 > RUG572. The sequence continues at coordinate 14,623 of JAZUGW010000277.1, forward strand.
AATCCTTGAAGACCAAGCTACCGACGACAAGACAGAGAATCGTAAAGGCCGCCGTCGAGAGGAAACACGGCGTCATCTCGCGCAGGAACGGCCACTTCGCGCCCAGCACGAATACCGTCAAGCCGAACACGATGCCACCGACGAGTCCGCAGAGGCCCGCACGCTTCGTCACGCGCCGCGAGAAGACGCCCACTAGCATGGGAATCGCGATCGGCGGCAGGAAGACACCAAAGACCTTGTTCGAGAGGTTGAAAAGATCGTCCGCGCCCTGCGCATACTGCATCACAAAGGTGAGGGCGATGACCGAACCGCCCACGAACACGGTCGCCACGCGCGCAGCGACAAGACGGCGCGCCGGCGTTGCCGTGCGGTCGAAGCGTCCGTAGATTTCATTGACCAGCACGCTCGCCGCCGAATTGAAATTGCCCGCGAGCGAACTCATCGTCGCGGAGAACATCGCCGCGATCACCATGCCCATCATACCCGTCGGCAGCACATGGCGGCAAAGCAGAGCGTAGACGCCGTTCATCTCGGCATCAGCCACCGGCGGCAGGAAGATGCGCGCGGCCATCGCCGGGAAGAAGAAGAGCGGCGGACCCAAAAACAGCAGCGCCGCCACAAGGTACGCCATCTTCTTCGCGTCCTTGTCGGACCGCGTCGAATAGTAGCGCTGCACGAGCGACCAGTTCGTCGAAAGCGTCGAGCCGACCATCAGGAAGAAGACGGCCATATACGTCCAGTCATATTTGCCCGCCGTAAAATGGAAGAAGCCGGTCGGCACCTTCTCGACGAACGAACCGAGGCCGCCCACCTGATTGAGGCAGAGCACGGGCAGCGTCAAAACGACGGCCAAGATGACGAAGAACTGGATGAAGTCGCACATCAGCGTCGCCTTGAGTCCGCCCAGGAACGTGTAGACGACGATGATCGCACCCGAGATGCAGATGGACCAGAACAGCGGGAATCCCATGCCCACGCCCACGACCGTGCCGATGGCGAGCAGTTTGAGCGCGTTGTCCAAGAGCTGCATGGGGAGTCCCAGCCAGGCGAGCGTCTTGCACATTCCGGGCGTATAGCGCGTGGCAATGAAGTCGATGGGGCTCCCCTTCGCCGCGCGCCGCCAGCGCACGGCAAGGAAACGCGCGCCCAACAGCACCGCCGGCACCGAAAGCCAGCTCACCGTCACCGGCACCCAGCCGTACTTGTACGCAAGCGCCGAATACATCACGAATGCAAGCGCCGAGAAACTGTTCATGTAAAAGGAAATGCCCGACAACCACCACGGAACGGTCTTGTCGCCGCCGAAAAACTGATCGGACGACTTCGCGCGATGACTATAGTACACCCCCACCCCGACCATCACGGCGAAAAACACGCCAATCACAGCATAGTCGATTACAGCAAGTTCTTTCATCATCCTCTACCTTCCACTCTTTAGCCTTCCACCCACAACCCTCTAACCCCTAACCCCTAAAACCTAACCCCTAAAACCTAAAACCTAATCCCTAAAACCTAAAACCTCGCTCACAGGCACATCTTCAGTCCGGGCACATTCCTGATCGTCGCGTCAAGCCGATCCATTTCCGTACGGTCCTTCAAGCGAACGGAAAGTGCGTACGACACATACTTGCCGCTGGACGACGCATTGACCTCGCTCACCGGCGCCACCAGATCGAATCCCGCAAACAACGCCGCCGTAAAACCGTCGTCCCGCTTGGTCGCATCGACAATCAAGCGTTGGTGGGCCACCACGGGAAATTTCAGTTCAGCATCCATTCTCTCTCCTCAAAGCCACGGAACACCATGCTCCGCCAGTCCAAACATTATGCACCATTCTGCCGCCATTGTCAACGGCGAAAAACAGTAAGGCATTCAATGAATGCAATTGCAAAGGTAAACATTCCCCTCTCTTACGCTTGCACTTTCAAACCACAACCTGAAACCATTGACAAGACAATAGTTTTTTGCTATCATACCAGAAAACATTTCACAGAACATGGAGTTTATTGTATGCATGCCGAAAAGATTTCTCGCCCAATGTTCACCAGTTGGCTCGCCAAATGGTACAACAAAGATGTCATCAAAGTCGTCACAGGAATCCGCCGTTGCGGCAAAACGATGCTTTTTGAACTCTTCAAGGATGAATTGCGCACAAAAGGCATTCCCGAAAAACAAATCATATCCATCAATTTCGAAAGTCCCTTTCTTCCCGACTTCCCAACTTGGCGCACAGCTTGGAATTTCATCAAAGCAAAAGTCGACCCGACCCTGAAGACCTACATCTTTCTCGACGAAGTTCAGCTCGTTCCCGATTTTGAACGCCTGGTGGATGGAATCTATTCGCTCAAGAACTTTGACGTCTACATTACAGGGTCGAACGCGAAGTTCCTTTCAGGTGAGCTCGCGACCTTCCTGACGGGACGCTATGTCGAAATTCGCCTACAGCCACTGAGTTTCGCCGAATACAGTTCGCTTTTCCCCAAACAGCATGCCGACGACATCATGCGGAACTACATGGCCTTCGGCGGATTCCCCTTCGCCGCCCTGCTGGATGCGAATTCCCAGTCACAGACTGACTATCTGACAGGCATTCTCGATACAATCGTCTATAAGGACATCATCGCACGCAACGGCTACCGTGATGTCGCCACGCTTCGCCGTCTGGTCAAATTCCTCGCAGACAACATCGGCAACCTCTACTCGGTCAATAAAATCGTCGGCACCCTCAAAAACGAAGGTCTGTCCGTTCCCCACGCCACGTTGGACGCCTACACCGAATCGCTCTGCGAAACCTACCTCTTTGACCGCGTGAGCCGCTACGACATCAAGGGCCGCGACATTTTGCGTACCAACGCCAAATACTACCTTGCCGACACCGGCCTTCGCCGTCTTCTTCTCGCCGACAAGCCGAGCGACCAAGGACGCATTCTCGAGAACATCATCTATCTGGAACTGAAACGCCGCTACCGCGAGGTCTTCGTTGGCACGCTCGGCGCCAACGAGATCGACTTCGTCGCGCGTGAGAATGCCATTCCCCATTACTATCAGGTCGCCCTCACCACCCGCGAGGAATCAACGCTCCTCCGCGAACTCGCACCGCTCAAGGCCATTCGGGACAACCATCCGAAGACCCTGCTGACCCTTGACCGCGATCCGCCCGCGAACTTCGACGGCATCAAGAAAATCAACGCCATCGACTTTCTCCTCGACCCGAAGTCGATCGAGCCGCTGTAGTCCGTATTTCGCATAACCACGGATAACACGGATCGGCGGCGCTAACGCTTGCCGTTCTTCATGTTTACCGAACGTTAAGGAGGCGGAATCAGCGCGTGATGATCGCGGCGAAACCGCCGTTCGGGGCGCAGGGGACCGAAACGGTGTCGACTGTCATCGTCTCCACCGCCACGGGCGCGCAGGGTTTCGCATTCGCCGGGTCGGCATCGCGGAAGAGACGCACCTTGAACGACCCGGGGCCTGCGAAGGCGAGCGGCACCGAAATCGTGCGCGGCTCGACCGCATTGAGCGCACCCAAGTACCAGGTCGTCCCCTTCCGGCGCGCCACCACCACCGTGTCGCCGATCGTTCCTTGCAGGTAGCGCGTTTCGTCGAAGGCCGCCGGCAGCTCGCGCCAGAAATCCAGCGCGGGATTCGACGCGTCGATCTGGCTCGGCACCGAGTACCAATAGAGGAACTGCCACCCGCTCGTGTAGACTGCCGGCAACGCCAGCTGATGCGCCAACGTGTTCTTGATGCGCGGATTGATCCAGCACGGCGTGTAGTCGCCCGGACCATCCAGGAAGCGCGTGAACGCCAAGGCGGCATTGTGACGCGCAACCGGCATCTCCTCGTTGCCGCGGATGCCTTCGACCGTCATCACATGCGGATACGTGCGCTGAATACCGGTGAGACGGTATTCGTCGTGGATGTCGACCATCAACCGACGTGCGGCGGCCGCCTGGATGGCCTTGTGCACCCACTGCCGGTCACGCTGCCGTCCGACCCGCACGAATCCGTACTTGACACCTTTCACACCCCACGCGACGAGCTGATCGAGAATCGCCTCAAGGTTCTTCTCGAGCGGGATCGCATTGACGTACAAGATCACCCCGACGTTCTGCTCGCGCGCATAGGCGAGAATCGCCTGCAAATCAAAGCTCTCGCCCTTCACCGCGCGGCGCGGATCGATGACGGGCTTGAGCGGATTGCCCTTCTGTTCAGGGCCATACCATCCCGCGTCGATTTCAATGTACTGCAGTCCGTTGCACTTGACGAAGTCGACGCAGGCCTTGCCGTCCTTCGTCGTGAGGCGCGCCACGCGAATGACCTTGCCAGGCTTGATCCAGCTCGTATCGGCAACGCGCGAAGGCGCATTGAGCGCGTCCATCACCGCCGGCTGCGCATTCGCCAACGCCACCGCGTCCTTGGCCGTATGGATGTACCGCCACGGCGTAGTGCACGGAGCCTGCACGGTCGCCGGATTCTCGAGGAACGCCCGCACGGTGCCACGGCGCGGACCACGCGCGAACCTTAGGCGAGCGTGGCCGAGATTGCCGGCCTCGCCGAGGGCCGCGACGAAGTTCGCACCTTCGACGACGAGCGGTCCATCCGACGATTTCCCAATCGTGTCGAGCGTCCGCGGCACATACTCGGCCTGCGCGTGGGCAACCGGCCAGCAGCGGAGATCGGACCCGAAATCAAAAAGCAGCTCCTCCTGCTTGAGCGTACGCGGTCCCGTCCCGTCGAACCGGAAACGCCAGGCGACCGTGCCGGCGAAGTTCGTCGTCTCCACCACAGCCTGGTCAGGCGCCGTCGGGGGCGTGACCTCGCACACCTTCTCGCCACACGGTCCCATCACCGCCACCGTTGCCAACATCAACACGAAATTCATCTCTCACCTCTCCTAAGATTCACGGGGACCGTTCGACCACTTCTGTCAACCTTTTACCTTCTCACGCGCCCAAGTCGCTCTTGGCCGCGACCTGATGCGTCTTTTCGTAGCAGGAGAAGAGCTTGTCGACGAAACGACGGTCGGGGGCCTTTGAGAAGAAGCTCACAACCGGCACGATCACAAATCCGGCGAGCATCGCCACCACGCCGCAGTTGATCGGCGAACGGATGATCGGCGGCAGCGAGCCGCGCGCAACCATGTTCACGATCATCAGGATCGAACCAAATGCGAAACACGCCCAACACGCGGCCTTCGTCGTACGCTTCCAATAGAGCGCAAAGAGGAACGGCGCAAGGAAGCTACCCGCAAGAGCACCCCACGAAACACCCATGAGCTGGGCGATGAACGTCACCGAGCTCTTGTACTGGACGAGCGCAATCACGGCGGAAATCGCGATGAACACAACCACGAAGAAACGGATCACTCCGACTTCGCGCTTCGGTTCCATGGTCTTGACGATCGTCCCCTTGATGAAGTCGCTCGTGAGCGTCGAGCTCGAGGTGATGACGAGCGACGAGAGCGTGGACATCGATGCCGACAGCACCAGAATCACCGTGAGCGCGATGAGCCCCGGTCCCAGATTCGACAGCATCGCGGGAATGATCGCGTCGAAGCCATCCTTCGCGATGTTCACCTTGTCGGCGAAGAGACGTCCGAACCCGCCGAGATAATAGCAGCCGCCGGCGATCACGAAGGCGAACAGCGTGGAAATCACGGTCCCCTTGCGGATCGCATCCTCATTGCTGATCGCATAGAACTTCTGCACCATCTGCGGCAAGCCCCACGTACCGAGCGAGGTGAGGATCACCACGAAAAGCAGATTCAGCGGATCGGGTCCGAAGAAGGACGTAAACACACCCGGCGTCGAGGAAACACTTGGATCGTTCACCCGCGCAAGCGCATCGATGGCGACCATGAAGCCGCCCTTCGACGCGATGACCGCCCAGATGACGGCCACGAGCCCCACCAGCATGATGATGCCCTGGATGAAGTCGTTGATCGCCGTCGCGAGGTAGCCGCCGCAGATCACATAGATGGCCGTCAGAACGGACATCAGCAGAATGCACACCGAATAGTCGATCGAGAACGCCATCGCGAAGAGACGCGAGAGACCGTTGTAGAGCGACGCCGTATACGGTACGAGGAAAATGAAGATGATGGCCGAGGCCACGATCTTGAGGGACTTCGAATCGAAGCGCCGACCGAAGAACTCGGGCATCGTGGAGGAATCGAGATGCTGCGTCAACAGGCGTGTACGGCGGCCCAGGATGCTCCAGGCGAGCAGCGAACCGATGAGCGCGTTACCGATGCCCGCCCAAGTGGCGGCGATACCGTACTTCCAGCCGAACTGCCCCGCGTATCCCACGAACACCACAGCCGAAAAATAGCTCGTTCCATAGGCGAACGCCGTCAGCCACGCGCCGACACCGCGTCCACCCAACACGAACCCGTCCACCGAATTCGCGTGTTTCCGACACTTGAAGCCAATGGCGAGCAACACTGCAAAATACGCCGCCAGCATCACAATCTTCATCATTTCCGACTCATCCTTTTTATTCTTTTGATTCGGCAGGAAAATCTCTTGTCCCGAAGACTCGATGACCTTCCAAAGCCCATTTGTGATAGTATATCAAATTACCTCTTCTCATACAACCCACACGAAGCCTCACTGGCGTTTTTCAGCCTTCTCGGCGGTGTTTACTGCCAAGTCCGGGCGGACGAGAGGAAGAACGTACCGGGGAGTCCGGAAATGTCAAAACTCGAATCCTCAAAGCAGCCTGTAGAAGGACGCCTCACCTCGACGCGCCACAGTCCCGCCTTCGGCTGCTTCTGCTTGAAACGCGCGACCCGTTCAAGATCACGCCCCGTCCACACGCACGCACCCGACGGATCATACACCCGCACCGTCACACGCTCGCCGCCATGGCCCGTCGGCTGGAACACAAAACGCGCCGTTCCTTCCGGCACGGCGAACCAGAAGTCGCCTTCGCTGCCGATCAAGTCGACCGCGCTCGAAGAGACGTCGAGCGCCACCGGACAATCCGCTTCGTCGAGCCGGAACGAGTTGCGTCCGGACGCCACCTCAAGCAAATAGAATCCCTTCCCCGGTACCGCAAACGAAAACGTTCCGTCCTCTTCAGAAAGGCGGATGTCCTTCGCCACTTCCTTTCCCTTGGGGGTGCGTACGACAAACGGTTTCGGCTCCACCGTATAGTGTCCAACCCGGCAGAAACGCCCGCGGAATTTCAGCGTACGCGCCGCCTCCGCATACACCACATAGGTCGCCGTGCCGCGAACGCGCAACGGCGACAGCTTGAGGCGCTTGCCCGGCGCGGCGTCCTGCACACGCATCCGCGCATAGTCAGGCACCTGCGCGCGCGGCAGGAATCCGTCGGGGTCCGAAAGAATCGGCAGATGCTTCTGGCACCAGGCCGCGTCCATCGGCGTCACCACCGACTCCCCGGCGGCATTCGTCGTCACGATGACCGAGTTGGTGACGTTCACGGCAAACGGCACCCTCCGGTTCTCGCGGATATTCACCGCCGCACCGCGCGCCGGACGCTCGAAGCGGCAGTTGACGAGCGTGACGGAACCACCGACCTCGCCACCCCTGCGACCCGAACCGCCATAGAAGAACGACGTGCGATCGCCCACGGAAACGCAGTTCTCAAAACGCAAGTCCACGGGTTCGCTCGCGGTGTTGAGCTGTCCCGCCCAGGTGGCGAATCCCGCGCCGGCATTACCCGCGGCGCGGCAGTTGCGCATCACGCAGTTCTTCAGCACCTCTTGCGGATGGTTCGGCTCGAAGTCAATGCCCGCCTGCGGCGCCGTACCGTGCGTCGTCAACAACTGCGTGTTTTCAATCAACAGGTTCTCGGCCGAAATCACGCTGATGCCCTGACGATGGTTGTCGCGGCAGACGACATCGCGAATGACGACGTCGACGTTCTTGCGCACCGCGCCACGCGCCCCGAGATAGATGCCATCGCCGCCGGAGTCAATGCACGAGAGTCCCTGTACCACCACATTGCTGCAGCTGAGAATGGAAAGCGCATGCCGCCATTCCGACTTCTCGTAGGCGCCTGTCATATAGTCGACGTGCCACATGCGCAAGACACCCGGACCTTCCAACCGCACGTTTTGGCATTCGGCGAAGGTCAACAGACAGGCGCCTTTCGACTTGTATTCGCCGCGTTTCGCGCAGATCTCCGCCCCAGGCTCGAAAACCAGCGTCTGGTTTGACACACCCTTCAGGGGCAACGCGACCCAGGGGGACGGCATTTTGTCCACAACGAGCCGCGGCACGCGCGAATCAAGCGCCGCCTGCAGAAAGCGCGTCGCATCCGTCGCATCGAATCCCCACCAGGAGACACGTGCTTCCTTCAGTTCACCTGCGGCGACTTTCGCCACGAGATCCAGACGCGCCGCTCCTGCGGTTCCCAGTACAAGCGCCGCCATCATCGAGATAATCAATTTCTTTTTCATGGCGACATTATATCAAAATTCCGTCGGCTACGCGAGTGCCGCGCGCATCGCGGCAAGATCGGGGTCGCGTCCGGTCCAGATCCGGAAGGACGCCGCCGCCTGCGCCGCAAGCATGCCGAGTCCATCGAGCGTCTCGGCGCCCGCATGGCGCGCGGCGGCACGTGTGGCCGTTTCCCGCGCGATGGGAATGAGGTCGTAGACGAGCTGCCCCGGACCGAACAGCGCGGGATCCAGGACGCTCGGATCGTCGGGTTTGAGTCCCACCGTCGTCGCATTGACAATCAAGGACTTCTCGCACGCGCGAAGATCGGCGATCGCACAGGACGTCACCCGCGGGTCGGCGAGTTCGGCCGCCAGCGCCGCGGCCTTTTCCCGCGTGCGGTTGGCGAGGCAGAGGGACGCACACCCCGCGTCAAGACACGCGGCCACCACGGCCCGTGCCGCACCACCGGCCCCGAGCAGCAGCACGGACGAAGTCCGCCAGGGAAACGAACGCGCCTCGAGCGGCTGGCGGAATCCCGCCATGTCGGTGTTGAAACCGGTCATCGTGCCATCAGTCTCGAAACGAACGGTATTGACCGCCCCTGCCCGAACAGCCGTCTCGTCGAGCCGCGTCATACAGTCCCGCACCGCAATCTTGTGCGGTACCGTCACATTGATGCCCCGATAGCCTTCATCACGAAACCGCGCGAGCGCTTCGGGGACAGTCCCCGGTTCGACGTCGACGGCACCATAGTCGGCGGCAAGCCCCAACGCACGAAAATTCGCGGCATGCATCCGCGGCGACAACGAATGCGCCACAGGATGTCCAATCACGGCAAACTTGAGCGAGTTCGAAAACATTGGAAGAAGTTTAAGATTAAAGATTAAAAGTTAAAGGTTAAAGGTTAGGGGGGGAGATTGAAGGGGTTAAGGCTGAAGATTAACGGACGACTCAAGCATCTATCCCTTTAATCTTTAACCTTTCAAGCATCTAATCCCTTTAATCTTTAATCTTTAATTTTTAACCTTTAACCTTTCAGCCGCGAGGTGACTTCAATGACGTTCACCTGATTGCGCAACTGGAGGATGATCTGCTGAATCACGCGGTCGTCACCCAGGACGTCGATCTTCATGCGCGAGACCGTACCGTCTTCCGTCGGACCCACGCTCAGCGTCTGGATGTTATAACCGCGTCCCGAGATCAAGCCCACGATGCGCGCCAAGACGCCCGGCTTGTTCTCGACAAAACAGTTCAATCGATGGAGTTCTTCTTTCATAGCGGCTATTATAGCATAAAATCCACGACCAAGACAAGCGCACAAAAATGCGCTTATTTAAGGGCGCGGAGGGCTTCGGCGAGGGCGTTGTCGAAGGCGGAGGAAAAGGCGGCCGTGTAATCGCCGGAACTTGCATCCGCTTCGCCCGAACCCGATCCCGAGAGGGCGACATCGCGCGGGCCGCGACCCATCTTCACCACATCGACGCTCACCGTCGCGCGCGCCATGCGGCGATTGTTTTCACGGCAGTCGAGCGAAAGGTTCGTCACCGTCACTTCCACCTGCGCATCCGCCGCCGCCGAGCTGGAGGACTCGACCACGTGTCCAAACCGGCCATCGGCCGCGAACCGGTTCTTCACCGCCGAACGCACCAACGCCGCCGGCGTCGAAGCAAAGACATTGTAGGCGTCGAACGCAACCGACCCATCCGAACGATGTACCACGAACGGCGGCTTGTCGTACGGCGCCGACACCGTGACGGCACCCAGCCGCGTCACGGCAAAGGCGGCCTGTCCTTCAGGCGGCAGCACAACAGACGGCAGATCGGTCCGAGGGGACACCGTCCAGGCATGCGACTCGGGCAGGCTGGACGAAAAACATCCCGTCAAAAACAAGAGCAAAGACGCGGCCAACAGATTTCGCAACATGACGAGTTCCCCTTTCCCGCGACATTTCCTCACCGGCCGATCGCCAAGCGCGCCGCACACTTCTCGGGCAGACCCGCCGCACGATTCCGCGCCATGGCCGCTTCGACATCGTAGGCCAGACGGCGGAAACGAATCACCCGCGAGGCCATGTCATAGATGACATACGACGCACGCGGATCCCCGTCGCGCGGCTGACCCACGGAGCCGACATTGATGAAAAGACGCTGTCCCAGCTCGAGCTGGAAGTCGATCGGTTCATAATGCATGATGCCGCCGGACTCGTTCGAATAGATGATCGGCACATGCGTATGACCATGAAAACACAGCTGCGTATACTGGTAGCTGAAGTTCGCCTCCGCCTGCTGGTTGTCGAACACATAGCCCCAGTGGTCCGGCTTATCCAGCGTCGCATGGACGAGCATAAAGCCCATCACCGGCCGGTGCAACGGCAAATCGTGCAGCCACTTGATATCCTCGGGCGTCAACTGCTGACGCGTCCACTGCACCACCTGTGCGGCATTCGGATGGAAATCGGCCAAGTTCGTATCCAGGTACGACACATAGTGGTCGTGATTGCCGCGCACGACGGGACATCTCAGTTCATCGCGCACGATGCGAATGCATTCGGCCGGCGCCGAATTATAGCCCACCACATCGCCGACACAGACAAAGTCCGTCACACCCTGTTGACGCGCATCATCCAACACAACATTGAGTGCATCAATGTTGGCATGAATATCACCTAGTATGGCGTAGACTCTTCCCATGTTATCTTACTTCAGCACAATGGATGCGGCCAGACGAAGATCCTCAACTGTCGTGATCTTCAGATTCGGTTTAGCACTTTCAAAAATCTTCACCTGTTCACCAAGCAGCTCAACCGCCGATGCATCATCCGTCACTTCCAGTTTCTTCTCGACGACATTTTCATAGGCGCGCTTAAGAAGGCGCACGTCAAACGCCTGCGGCGTCTGAACGGCCCAGAGTTTCGAACGGTCCTCCGTGCGCGTCACCGTCGTACCCTTTTCGACGAACTTCACCGTATCCCAGATGTGGCGACCGACAACCGCCGCATTCGAACGACGCGCCAGCTTCACCACTTCGGAAATCGTCTCGGGCGTCACACACGGACGCGCCCCGTCATGGATGACCACCGTGCGCGCATCGATGTCCAGCGCCTTCATCCCGTTCATCACGGAGTCCTGACGCTTCGCACCACCCGGCACCACGGCCAGAAGCTTTGAAATACCGAACATCCGTCCAACGGCCTTCGCCGCGACAAGCTGCTCCTTACGCACCACGAGGACGATCTGGTCGACATCCGCGCAATGCTCGAACGCCAGAAGGCTCCACGCCACCACAGGCCGCGGACCAAGGTTCAGAAAAGCCTTGTCAGCCCCTGTCCCCATCCGTTCGCTTTTGCCTGCCGCAACGATTATCGCCGTTACCATCTCGTACTCGCTCCTTGCTTATTAGACTCTTTGTAAAAGGTGTTGAACATTATAACAAAAACAGTTGGTCAAGTCTAGACGAAACTCGTTGCACCTCGATCTTCGTCACCTTTGACGCCAGAACAGCCTCAATCCGACTAAAAAGAAAATCGTATCCGGAAGGACCGCCGCCAGAATCGGCGGCAATGCCCCCCAACGGGAAAGCGCCATGCAGAGAATGGTCAACCCGTAGAACGCAAAAAACAGTGCAAGCGCCCCGACGATGCCCTTGAAAACGCTCTGACGACCGGTGGCAATGCCGGCGGGAATGGCAAACAGCGTAATCACGATGCATGCGAGCGGCGACAGGATCTGCGCCCAGAGATCGTAGATGCGATCGCGCCGTGTTGCCGGCGTCAGGGACGGATGCACCTTCAGGTAGCGCAAACGTTCCCGCGTCGAACAAAAGGTCCAGTCGCGGTTCTGCAGCAGAAAGTCTTCCGGACGCTCATCGAACTGCGGGAACGGCCGCAGCGTGAGATTCTCGAGTTCGGGCGTCGGTGAAGCCGTCTCTTCGCCGCGGTCGTTGAAGTAGGCCACTTCAGGACGCATCAAGTACCAGACACCGTCGAGGTATTCCGCACGCGCGCTCTTCACCGTCATTTCACGGACGCCGAGAGACGAGTTGACCGAAATCGAAACGTCTTCCAGCACATGCGCATTCTCCGTTGCCGCCAAACCCACACGCCAGGTCCGGTTGGCGGCGGAGTTGTGGTAGACGAGATCGCCCGTGCGTTCCATCTCGTCCTCTTTGAAACGCGCGGCCTTGAACTGCTTCGCCCACTGGCCGTAGCGCGGCACATAGACTTCGTTCACCCACCCGACGAACACCGCCATCAGCGTCGCCCCGAACAACAGCGGCTTGACGATCGTGAAGAATCCGATACCGCTCGCACGCATGGCGATCAGCTCCGAATGGCGGCAGAAGCTCCACATCGTGTAGAGCGTCGCCAGCATCAGGCAGGCGGGCGCCATCCATTCGAAGTACGGGGCGAGATATCCCAGCAGGTACAGACATGCCTTCTCGAATCCCGGCTTCGCCTCCATCAACCGACTGAATGAACCGAAGAGCTCGAACAGCAGATAGATGGAGAGGAACCCTGTCAGACAATAGAACAGGGGAACGCAGAATTCGCGAAAGACGTAGCGGGTGAGGATCTTCATAGTCGAGTCGGTCGAAGTTAACGGCCGTTCACGCACTAGCGCGCGAGCCAACCTCCATCCACGGGAAGAACGATGCCGTTGATATAGTCCGAGGCCGGCGAGCAGAGGAACACGCACGCACCGGCGATGTCCTCGGCAAGCCCCCAGCGTCCCGCCGGAATGCGCTCAAGGATCTGGCGGCTGCGCACGGGATCGGCCCGCAGTGCGGCCGTGTTGTCCGTCGCGATGTAGCCGGGCGCAATGGCGTTCACATTCACGCCCTTCGGCGCCCATTCGTTGGCAAGCGCCTTCGTGAGCTGGCCGACAGCGCCCTTCGACGCCGCATAACCCGGCACCGTGATGCCGCCCTGGAAGGTCAGCAGCGAAGCCGTGAACACGATCTTGCCGTAACCGCGCGCAACCATGTCCTTGCCGAACTCGCGGGCGAGAATGAACTGCGAATTGATGTTCACATTCATCACCTTGTCCCACCAGTCGTCCGGATGCTCGGCCGCCGGCTTGCGCAGAATCGTCCCCGCGTTGTTCACGAGGATGTCGATCTGATGCTCCTTCTTCACACGTTCGATGAAGGCGTAGACGGCTGCGCGGTCCGAGAGGTCGCAGTCCTTCGAACACGTGCGCACGACGCGCGCACCCGCCGCCTCGAGGGCGTCGGCCATTGCCTTGCCGATGCCCCGGTTCGATCCGGTCACCAGCGCCGTCTTTCCGCTCAGATCATATGTGATCATATTCCGTACACCTCTCTCAGCCTGCTCTGAACATTCCACATTCTCAATTTTCAATTTGCGATCAGCGCAACGCGCTGATCGCGATGCCGTCCATATCGTCGAACACCTGGTTTTCACCGCCCATCGCCCAGCAGAACGTGTAGGCCTTCGTGCCCACGCCCGCGTGGATGGACCACATCGGCGAGATGACCACGTCGTGGTCGTGCATCGCGAGATGGCGCGTTTCGTCGCCGGGGCCCATGAAATGGAACACGCACTGGTCCGGCTCGATGCCGAAGTACATGTAGATTTCCGTACGGCGCTCGTGCGTATGCGCGGGCATCGTGTTCCAGTTGCTGCCGGGTTCGAGTTCCGTATAGCCCATCACGAGCTGGCAGCTGTCGCAGCGGCCCGGCAGAATGAACTGGTGGATCGTACGCAGGTTGCAGTCCTCCTTCGACCCGCAGTGACGATGGTTGGCGTCCTCGAAGCGGATGAGCTTCGTGGGAAATTCCTTATGCGCCGGATAGCTCACGAGATAGAACATCGCCGGCGTCTTGGCGCTCTTGGAGGTGAAGAGAATCTTCTTCGTGCCGCGGCCCACATAGAGGACCTCGCGCGGCTTGAGCACGTACTTCTTGCCGTCGCACGTGACCGTGCCTTCGCCGCCCACATTCAACACGCCGAGCTCGCGACGCTCGCAGAAATAGTCGCTCGCGATCTCCTTGCCCGCCGGCATGGCGAGCGTCTTCGTGGTCGGTACCGCGAAGCCGGCAATGCCGCGTTCGACCTCACAATACATGAGGTTCACCTTGCCCTTTTCACAAAGCGTCGTATTCAGGAACGCCGCGCGCAATTCCTCCGTCGTCATGCGCTTGTATTCGTTCCGTCCAGTCGTGTAGCGTACTTCCATGTGAAACTCCTTACTAGTCGTTCTTTAAAGCGGGTTAATTATAGCATTTTCAATGGACTCTGACGAGAGAGAAGTTATTTCAAACGGTCCATCAGGTTCTTGTTGTAGGTCCAGGTCGGATTGTCGACGGATCCCTGGATGCGGAAATCGAGCAGCATTTTCGAGAGCAGGCCGAACGGCAGGCGGATCGGCGTCGAAAGCCGCCCGAGCACGCTCTCCTTTTTCGTAAAGGTCACACGGACCGTGAAGTCGAGATTGTCGCGCGGAATGTCGTAGACGCCACGCCCCTGGATGGAAAAGAGATCGCCCTCCACTTTGACGGACGACACATACGCGACGCCATTGGTCATCACATAGTCCATCGTCCCGCCCGTCAGATTGACAACGCCCGAAATGCCCGGCACCTTCCGCGCCAGATAGTCGGTGAGTCCGGCAAAGAGATTCATCTGCGCGAGATGTCCCTCGCGGCATTCGATATGCCCTTTCCCGCCGAGACGCGAAACGACATTGGTCGCCAGCGGCCCCGTCAGCGTCAGGTCGGCGGTGATCTTGCCGCTGCGATTGCCGGAATCGACGTGAAACGTTTCCGCGATATCCGTCAGCGTCACATCGCGGCAGCTGACATTCACGGCAAAGGACGCTCGCTCCTGCTTGAAATCGGGAATCGAGATGTGCGCGTTGCCGCTGACCGAGCCTCCGCGCGGCGCCTGGGCGACCACATTCGTGAGCGTCACATCCGACCCCTTGAAATGAAAGGCCCCGTCGGCATTCCGCAACGGCACGGAGAAGAGACTACCGCGTTCAAAGGCCACCGTACCGGAAAGATCGTTTTCCTTCGCATGCTTCGGATCGACTGCGAGCCGTCCCTTCAACGTGATGTGCGGCGTCGTCTCCGGTGCCAGGCAGTCCAACGTGCCGTCACGCATCACATCCGCAACCGCCAGCGCATTGCTCAGCGAGGTGCGGCTGTCGACATTGAAATTCACATACCCGACGTCGTTCGTATTCTCATAGACGACCGTGCCCTTCATCGTCGTTCCGTCGGAAAGCTCGACGGCAAGCGGCTGCTCGTCCTTGCCGACTTCGATGCGCGCGTTCTGGTACGTGTCACGCACGAACACGCGCAGGTCGACCGTCCCGTCCACTTTCTTGATCGGCGCGCCATTGTAGAAGAAGCCGCCGTGCGGATGCAGGTCGAGGAACAAATGCAGGTCGTTGTTGCGCAGATTCACGTCGAACGCACAAAGCGACGGCACGGGCGGCTCGACCTTCGTGAAGGCGTCCATGAACGGGAGCGCGTTCAGGATGTCAAGCGCCACCAGCATCGGACGAATATTGTGCTGGCGGGCCTGCCCGTTCACCTGACCGCGTACGAGCTGCTTTTCAAGGTCGAGCTCGAGCTTGCCGTCCAGCGTCATCAACGCATCGTTGTCCGCCCATTGCAGATGAAGTTCGCCCACGCGCATCGAACCGCGCGTGAGCGCGACGGACGGAATCTCGACGTACTTCGGCGTCACACTGAGAATGTCCGGACGAATCAGCGTCACGTGGAACGGCTTGATTTCGGGCATCGTCAGCACCACCGGCTCGTCCTTCTCCTGGAAGTCCGGCGAACCGGGGAATTCGATCGAGTCCGGCACATAGTACCCTTCCGGCAGCCGCGGATACTTGAGCTCCGTCAACGTGACGCCTTCGAGCAGATGCTCCCACGACCACGGAATGCGGCGCAGATTCAATTCGAGGTCGACCAGCTCCGCCGACAGAAGCGGTTTCACCGGTTCGTTCGCCTTCATGTGATGACGCTTCTTGTCGAACACGCGCACACGCCGGATCTTGAGTCCACGCGAAAAACGGAAAGACGCCGACTCGGCCGTCACCAGCACGCTGCCGCGCGAAAGACGTTCCGTCAGCGAAGTCAGAATCACCTTCGGGACCGATTGCTCGAAAAAAACAAGCGCGACAACCGCAATCGCTAAAAGCAGGGCTATCGCACAGACAGAATATTTGAACAGGCGCCAAAACGACTTTGTACCAACATTCACGAGACGCCTCAATTCTTTTTGGCAGCCCCTAGCGGAGTCGAACCGCTCTTACAAGGATGAGAACCTCGTGTCCTAGCCGATAGACGAAGGGGCCAACTAGATTGGTGCACCCGGTGGGAGTCGAACCCACACACCTTGCGGCACAAGAACCTGAATCTTGCGTGTATGCCAATTTCACCACGGGTGCCAACGGGCGAATAGTATGACATAATTTCGCGCTAAGGTCAAGAGGGAAAATGAGAAAAATTGCTCGATGAAATTACGGGAATCGTCCGGGGCGAAAATGTGGTATAATAAACGCAGACCGATTCGTGGCGACACGGCGGACAACCTTTACCAACCAAGAGGACAACAAGACTATGAAGAAGATGATTCCGATGATGGCGGCGCTGCTCGCCCTGGCCTGCACGGCCGCCGAACCGAATACGTTGACAGAGGCCGAAAAGGCGGCCGGCTGGCAACTGCTCTGGGACGGCAAGACGCTCAACGGCTGGGTGGGCGAAAAAGGCGGCTGCAAGGCCCCGCCGACCAAGGGCTGGAAAATCGAGAACGGCGTGCTCACCGTGCTGCCGACGAGCTGCATCAAGAACGGCCGCTGGCAGAAGCTGCCGAAGGAACAGGCGGCGCTCGGCGGTGGCGGCGACCTTGTGACCAAGGATTCCTTCAAGGACTTCGAACTGCTCGTCGACTTCCGCCTCACGCCCTGCGCAAACAGCGGCATCAAGTACTTCTACGACCGGACCCGCTTCGGCGGTACGTGCGAGGAGTATCAGATTCTCGATCCGGGCCACCCCGACTCCCGTCACGGCAAGAACGGCAACCGCCGCGTCGCCTCGCTCTACGACATGATCCCCGCCAATGCGGACAAGATCGTCAAGCCCGCCGGCGAATGGAACACGGCGCGCATCGTCTCCAAGGGCAACCACGTCGAGCACTGGCTCAACGGACAGAAGGTCCTTGAGTACGAACGCGGCTCTGAAGCGTTCCGCAAGACCGTCGCCGCCTCGAAGTACAAGAGCAACGAAAAGAACGAGAAGAAGAATCCGGGCCCCTGGGGCGAGAATCCGGAAGGCAAGATCAAGCTGCAGGACCATACGGACTCCACGGTGAGCTTCCGCAACATCAAGGTCCGCAAGATGTAATCCCTCCCGACTCAACCGTAAAGAAAAGGAACGCCAGCTGCAAGGCTGGCGTTTTCTTTTGAATGGCAGTCCCAATGAGAGTCGAACTCATCTTACAGGCATGAAAAGCCCGTGTCCTAGCCGATAGACGATGGGACCGTTCGGTGTGAACGAGGACATAGTGTATCAAAAAACGAACGGGAATGCAAGCCCGTTCGTTCACTTTTTTGAAATTTCTTCAGTCGCCGATGTTCAGCTGCCGCAGCGGCTGACCCGCTGAAAGAAGTTGGTTGGTAATAGCTATGAAATAAGGTCTAGTCCTATAAAATGGATGTGCCAACACAAAGTTTATGTATTCAAAACGATTAGAGCTGGTAGCATAACCTGGGTATTGATCCACAAAAAGTCTGTCGATAGAATAAGCCCCAGCAACATCAATGAGGCGATTCCGATAAAACATTGCCGCCGCCCGACTCTTGACATGTGTCTGATCCACAGCTCCCGATTCCAAGAGGCGAACCTTAGCCGCATAACGGCGACACGCTTCCCCCCGATCCTCCAGGCGATAGGCAGATTTATTTGTCATAACATTTTCAATGTAGTCCGTAAGCACGTCTGAAACGGGGGAACACGCGATTATAATATGCAATGCATCACTTTTATCAACTCCATAGGGATTCTTCACAAGTTCTTTCAATGCAGGGACCGCATTCGTATATGAACTTCGTCGGCATTGCCCCAGTGCCACTCGGAACATGGCCAGTTCCTCACCGTCAATCCGCTTGGTATCATTGGTGCAAATCGAGTTCAAATACCAGTCGAAGGCCGCCTTGCGTTCATTCAATTCCCAGCCCTTGTAGGCCGAAGGACCGAAGAACGCACTCCATACTTCGGGTTCTATGTCGTGATAGTTGGCCAGGGAATCTCCATTGCTGTCGTTGTCGCTTGGCGTGTTCTCCACGATCCGCCATAGTTCAGAGCGGACAAACGCGCCCATCTCCTCAGGTGAACGGCCCAATGCGAACAACCCCGAGGCAATTGCCAACGAGAACAGGATCGATATGCGACGTTTCATTTCGAATAAACCTCCCATGATGGTTTTAGATATCTGGCTCCAACATGAATGAAATCTTTGACATTCTGGTCCTTCTTGGCCCAGGCATGGACCGCGCCATGCGGAATGTCGATTCGTGCGGACATTGAAATCCCATTCATAAGATAAGACTGGATGATTTTCACCAGTGTGTCGTCCTTCTCGTAGAATCCACACCCGCACTCTCTGCCCCAATCCCTATCATAATGCAGGAGTCTTTCCTTCGTGACAGGCTCGTTTCCGTGGTCGATCAGAAGCCCGTTAGCTTTCTCGTAGCAATCTGCCAGGCCCAGAACATGACCAAGTTCATGGGCAAGGGTCTGGGAAGTCGCCGCTTTGGTGATTATAACGCCATAATCCGTCTTCACCCCTATCGTCCGTGAATTCGACAAGTCACCTATGAAATAGACTTCGATGCAATCCTGTCGCGTGTACGTATCAGTCAATCGGCGTAACTGCCGTGACAAACCCAAACGTGTTCCACCGTCAACAGTAGGATACTGTTCTTTGTACTGGAGGTGCCAATAGGAACTGTCCTGTAGTTGGTGTGTTTCTACGAGGTTAAACGTAATGCCCAGTTGGGTGAAGATAGCATTCGCATCTTGAAAACCAATTCCGATGTCGTCAACCGACCATGCTTTGTCTTCCTCGTCTGCCGGAGGATCCACTATGAAAACTTTGACATCATAGCTCCTTGGCCGGACAATCGGCAAGACAAAGCGCGGCTGGATCGCATCCCCGTTGAAGCGCGCCTCGACCGTCACGGAACCATAGTTAGATGTCGGCGCAACATAGGCTGCCAATCCGTCCGACTCAATGATTCCCGGTCCAGAGACAACCACCCAATCGATGTCGCCGGCGGAGAATGTCCCGTCTGCGGCCTTTTTAAAATCCACCTTCAACAGCGCCTCCCCTCCCGAGACCACACAGGGGGGATTCACGACATGTTCCCCTACCACCTCCGTGTTGACCAGTTTCCGAATCGGCTCGATGACCTCGAAGGGAACCGATTCCTCATGTTCGACCCCACCGTCCTCAATGTTCAAAACCGCGGTGACAGTTCCGATGCCAAGGTTCGTGGAGGTCATGTAGATGTCCACACCATCCTCGAAGCCACCCGACGTCGGGATTTCCAGCGGGATCGTCTCCTGCGGAACGACGGGCTGCGTCCGCGCCTCATCATGGTAGAGCGTCGTCCCCGCCGAACCGCTGCACGACAACGCCACCCGCCCGCGCGAACCCAGCGGTGCCCGCAAATTCAACGAAACCCTGTAGACGCGCTCGGGACGGTCGCCTCCGATGCCGTCGTTGACGAACTGGACCGCCGGACAGCCGACCGTCAAGATCGTCGGCGGCTCACTGTCGAAACCGACCGACACGACGTAGCTGTTCGTGACCGCATAGTCGCCTTCGTAGGTCGTGACGAGCGTCACATAGTTGGTGGTCCACTGCACCGAGTCCGCAGTGCGCCAGGAAATCACCGTCGACAGCGAATGATCGTCCGAGAAGGCGATGCCGGGGCCTCCTGACCAGGTACATCCACGATAGGCGTCTTCATGGCAGTTCCGAAGCTCGGCAACAATCTGCTTTTGGTCGTCGTCGAAGAAATGCGTGACGTCGAGTCCGTCGACCTCAACGGACGCAAGGCTGCCAAGCCATCCCTCCGTCGCCGATTCCTGATGGACCGACACGTCGCCGATGGAAAAATCCCATGGCTGATACCAGGTCATCCAGGTCATGTCCCTCGTCTCAATGCCCGGCACAGACACCGACGCCAGTTCGCCGCCAGAGACCGAAAAATCATACCGAGCACCACGGTCGATCGGAAAAATGAGTTCCGCCTTCCCGTCACACATCACCTGCTTGCCACCGAAGGTGAGGCAGACAGGCCACGCCCCTTTCGCTGAGGCTACAGAGAATGCGACGAGCAGTCGGTTCGTCTCGGCCCCGCGCGCCGCCGCCCACGCCGCATACCCCATCGCAGCGATCTCCGTCGCATTGCTCGGGAACGCCGCCATCGCCCAGGCGTCCGACTGGTTGTAGCCGGTGTTGAAAGAAGGCACGCGCGGCGTGTCGTCAATGGAGTTGGGAATACCGTCCATGTCCCAATCGTCGGGATGTACGCGCTGGAACACGACTTCGCGCGTGTCCGCGCCGACTTCGACGAAGTGGTTCGTACCGTCCACCACGAGCCCCGCCGTGTAGGTCGCGTCGCCGACATTCGCAAGGTCGTATCGCAGCGCGACCTCGCCCGTGCGCGGGAAGAGCTCCATCTGCACGCTCGCGATCTTCGTCGGATCGTCCGCGATCGCCGCGTTCTCGAACGTGACGACGAGACCGCCGACGTCGTTCGTCACAGACCAGGCGCGACTCGCCGCGAGGTTGTAGCGCGACCAGTTCGCGGCGGGACAGAGCGCGAGGCGGTCGCTCAAAAGCCGGATCTCGTTCGCACGGCTGTTGAACCGCGAACGGAAATAGCCTTCCACCCACGCAAAGCCGTTCGTCCAGCCGACGTCGCCGTAGGTGAGGCGCCAGCCGCCAAAGGGAATCTTCCAGCTGCCCCAGCCCGCGCCGAAGTCCCGCGCATCCTCCCACACCGTCGCATGCGACGGCATCGTGAACGTCGACATTGGAAGCGCGTTCGAGCTCACCGAGACGAGACGCCAGCCTTGCGCGATGTCTTCGTCGGTGATGG
>JAZUGW010000278.1:0-3869 GCA_045641465.1 Kiritimatiellia bacterium
GAACGGCACGTACGTGTACCGCTACGACGACCACACCGAACACCATGCCGTCGAATACCCGTTCGACCTCGACGGCGACGGACTCGAGAACTCGGTCGACCCCGATCCGCTGACGCCCGGAAACGACGCGCACGGAACGAACTCGGAGTGGTACAATGTCGTCTGCTCGAATGTCTACGCCGCCGTCGAATCCGAAAACGGGATCGAGCTTTCGCCGCGCACGGGCGATGTCAACACCAACGCCTACTACTTCGTCGACGTGGTGGCGGAGCGCGGACCCGCGCCGATCCGGTTCGTCGCGGACGGCGCGTCCCGTCTCGGCAATCCCGTCCTTATCGCCCAGGCGGGCGGGACGAACCGCGTGCCGCTTCTCATCGGCGCGGCCTACTCGGTCTCGTCCGACGTGCCGTTCGCGGTGCTGGCACCGCCGGCGGTCGGAATGGCGGCTCCGTTTGGCGACCCCAGGGAGCAGCGCGTCCAGTGGCCCGTCCCGATCTCCTTCACGACCGATGTCGGCGGGGCGATTCTGCCGAACGTCCCGGAGGAGCTGCGCCCGCGCCTCGGCGGCACGTTCTCGTGGACGGGCGGATGCTGCATGTCTATCTCGGGCGAGGAGCTGGTCTACGCCTGCCGTCGCTGCGGCTGCGGGGGCTGCTCTGCCGTCGCGGCGTTCCGGTACGAGGGCTACTCGCTGTTCCAGCCGGCCGTCACGTGCGGATGCTCCCACACGGGCGGCGACCCGGTGGAGACGCCGTTCGTCACGACGCCGGACGGGACGGCGACCCTCGCGGCGGGGTTCGACCGGCGGTATGTCGTCATTTCCGACGGCGGGGCGAACGGCGTGGCGCGTTCGACGCGGACCGTACTCACGCTTGCCGCATGGGGCGGACCGAACGGCGGTACGCTGCGGGTCGAGCCTGCCAACTTCGACCGTCTGCGCGCGGTCGACGGCGTGCTGCCCTCGCCGGGGATACATCCGATCGCGCCGAACGGGACCTATTCGCTCATCGTGACGAACGAAGGGGCCGCGGCGAGCGAAAACCTCGACGACGTGCGCCTCCGCGCGACGTTCGAGGAGGCCGGCACGGGGCTGCGCCTCGTCCGCAACGTCCGCCTCACCGTCTGCGCGCTTTCCGTGACGGGGATCAAGTTCAACCACGACGTCTACGGCTACGAGACCGACGCGGCCGGACTCCGGCGCGACGGCACGCCGGACGGCGCCTACCGGCTTGACGACGGCGAATGGTGCGGGAGGGGGGCGACGAACTACCCCGCCTGCTACGTCGGCGGCGCGCGGCCGCAGGTCTGGGCGCGCTTCGCGGTGAAGCCGGCCGATGTGGGGAGCGTCCGGCTGGGAGCGGAGGCCGCCGCAGCCGGATTCCCTCTCGGAGGGATACCGGCGCACGCCGTCTCGTTCTCCGGGGGCGATTCCGGCTGGGTGGTGCTGCCCGCATGCGACGGGACGAACGAAGTGCCGCGGCGCGTGGACGTCGCCGAGTCGAACTGGACATGGCACGTCGACGGCGTCGGGGACTGCCCGCTCGATGCGCCATTCGCCTTCGCCGAGACGGGGCCGCACCGGATCTACACGACGCTCGCTCCGCCGCAGTTCCCCTGGAGGCGGACCTCGGTCGACCCGCAGTGCGCCTGGGCGATCGCGCTCGACAGGGCCTGCGCATGGGCGAAGGGCGCGACCACGACGAACGAGATGCTCGCCGCCGTCACGTCGAACATCTTCTACAACTGCGGGCTGAAGTATGACATCAAAGAGGGCAAGTCGGCCTGCTTGACAAAGTCTGCTTCATTTGGACTGACGACTTATCTTTCAGGTTGTTCTGGAAATACTGTCAACTGTTTCGATCAGGCCTATGCCGTCTATCTGTTCGGGAATCTGCTAGGTGCAGACGTCTACGTCAAGCGCCTGGAACCATTTGGTTATCTGAAGAGAACGTGTCTTGTAGGGAGGGGATACTCCAATAATCCATTTTACGGTGATTCCGCCACATACGAATCGCAGCCATGCTGTGATGCAAATGCCGTAAGACGTTCTTCTTTCGCAAAGCATTTCTTCGCTATGAGCGGCGATTTGGTCTTCGACGGCTGTGCAGGCCCCGTACTTGGCACAGTCGGTCTCGATGCTTATATTCAGATGAGCGTTGATTCCAGCAGAAGTCCTGTTGGTTCTCGGCCGGGGACGGGCGCCGATGTGTTTGATTACACCGATGTAAGGCGTTTTAAATAACAAGAATAGGAGGGCGACGATGAAAATCAAGAAGGCAGTTCTGCCGTTGTCAATACTTATGGGCTGCTCTTGTCTGGGCCTGACAAACGAGGGGCGGCAACTTAAGACAATGCTTCAGTTGACTGATTTCAATGGGCCGACAAACAGGTACACATGGGTTTGCCCCCCGAGTGTGGCCATCTCAAACCAGACCTTTAGGACAAGCAGGATTGATCAGAGGGATAGACTCTTTGAGTTTGATCTCCTAAGGACAGATGGACTGGCAATGTCCTCTTGCGAGATCGAGATGGCGAAGTCTTCTGAAGAAGCGCTTGATATGATATGCGATCGAATTGTGATGGGGTGTACCGCCCCCATCCAGGGGGTGGGGACGGTGTGGCGCGTGGAACGTGACGAAAAGGGCAATGTCCTACTTGAGAGTCGTAGTTGGGATGAGAATGGAAGTGTGGGGAGAGATCGTTCGCTTTTCTATCGGACGTATGGAAACCTCTACATTCGAGTTTCCATCAACGCCGAGAGAACAACACTGGGAGCATGGGACTTCGCTATACCATTGGTTAACGCCGGTCTGCAGACACGTTGACGGCGAATCGCACTGTCCGCACACTGGACCGCCTCTGCGCGCTCTGCGTTCTCCGCGTGAGGAAGATGTCTCACGCGGAGGGCACGGAGATCGCGGAGGTGTAGGATCGGCCGAGGCGTTATTTTGTCCGCGGATTTCACGGATTGGTGGTGCCTTTGCCTCGGCATGCGCGGCGACCACATCGGACCGTGGTCGAAGGGCGGCAGGACGCGTCCCGAAAACTCCAGATGCTCTGCGCGGACTGCAACGTCCGCAAGAGCGACAAGTTCTGATTTCGGTTTCATAGGAGGAAGATTTCGTGTATAATACTTACAACTCAAGAGGCGCAGATGGTCGAGAACATCCATTCAGTTTGCATCAACGCGGCATACGTCTGCGCCGCAGGCGTGGGTGCGGTCGTTGTCGCCTACGGTGCTGCGCGCGGAATGAAGTTCCTTTCCGGCGGCGTGAAGTGCGTTACAGCGGTGTCGCTTGCTGGCTCTCTCATCTTTGGCGGAATGGTCGTAACGAGCGTTCATGTCGCAGGTGCCAAGACGAACGACACGAGCCAAATTGAAAATGGAGAATGGAGAATGGAGAATGCGGGAGGGCGCACCACAATTTTACGTTCTCCATTTTCAATTTTACATTCGGCATCGCCCATCACCGACGACGATATTGCGCAGGGGTGGCGTCTCGTCTCGGTGAGTTCGAACGCGCTGGCGGCCTCGACGTTCACGATGCCGTCGCATGCGACGGTGTGGGAGGATGCACGCGACTTTGGCGCGGGATGGGGTAGCTGGAAGATTCCCTTCGGCGGCTGGCGCTCCACCTACGGCGACGTCGGCTGGACGAACGGCTTTGCCTGGGTAGAAGGCTACTTCCGCGCGCGCTTCAACAGCCGCGCGAACGAGATCCGGCTCTTGAGCGACCGCCTCGCGCTCTGTCCCGCCGCGAACTGGTCGCGGTACAATCTCGCGGCGACTTCCCAGACCCTTGCCCATGAACTTGGTCATGTTCTGGGCCTGGCAGATTGCTACGAGAAAGCTAACGGGCTTCTGATCG
>JAZUGW010000279.1:0-8039 GCA_045641465.1 Kiritimatiellia bacterium
CCGACAGCTGGTGCCGCGGCGTGTTCCCGCGGTCCGAGCGGTACAGCGACCCCTCGATGACCCTTCCTTCCATGAGCAGCTTCTTCAGCCTGCTCGACACCTCCCTGTAGGGAGCCGACATTCTTTTTTTAATCATAGGTATCTTATCGTAGAGACCTTTTTGCGAAAAGTCAAGCGGAATCGTCGAAAAAAGTCAAAATGCTCTAAACGGGCCGGAACGGCCCGCCGCCGTCCCAGCCCGCCAGGCAAGGGCCGCAACCTACGGCCTACTTGCGCGAAGAATTAGGGATTTGTAATCCGTGCAACCGACGTCAGGGCCGATGATTACCCTGTTTGCCGCTCATTTCACGCCCCGTCTTTCACCGACGGCACGGAAGACGCGCTTCATCTGCTCGACCTGGGATTCGCAGAACCTGCCCGTCTTCGGATCGTACGCCATGTCGATCGTCACCGCGCCGCCCGCCGCGAGCACGGGACGGAGCCAATTGGTCCATTGCTCGTCCGAATACCGGCAGGTCGGATTTCCCCAGGTGCGGCCGCAGAACGTGAGCACGTGCCATTGCCGGTCGCCGCACCACCGTCCCGTGCAATTCTCGCGCAAGGGATGATTGACCTCTCCTGCCAGATAGTCGCCGGCGTGCGTCCAGCGCCGCACGGGTTCGACCACGCCCTCGTTGAACGCCACCACCGCGTTCGGATTGCCGCGCTTCACCGCCCCCGCATAGAGACCCGCGATCCGGTCGGTGAAGTTGGCCCAGCGATAGCCGCCGTCGAACCACCACCCCGAGACGTCCGCCCCGTACCGCCGACTCCACTCCTCGATCACATCGCCCCACGCCGTCGCCGCTGCGACATTGATCACGCGATCGCTGTTCGCGGGTCCCGCCGGGAAACCGAAGGCGTCCTCGGCATGCGCGTCGCCGTTCGCGGGCTGACAGGGCAGGTAGAGCATCAGCCGGATGCCGTGCGGTTTGAGGGCCGCGATCAGCTCCTTCGGGATGTCGCGCGTCGCACAATGCGAACCCGGCGCATAGCCGCAGACGCGGTCGTAGGTCGCGTTCGGCGTGTTGTAGATTCCGCTGTTCTGACCGAGCGTGAAGCAAAACCAGTCCGCCTTCATCTCGACGACCTGGCGCACGACCCCTTCGACGTCGAACGCCTTCACGCCCTCCACCCGGTTGGGCAGGAAGTGCATGAAGACGCCCTTTCCGCCCGCCATCCAGTCGGTGTTCGGATTGCGCGGATTGTCCACGAGTCCCCAGTTCTCGCGCTGGAAGATACGCGAGGAGGCGACGAGCCCGTCGTCGGTGATGAGGTTGAGGACGTACATGCGCGTGTTCGCGGGAAGCTCGACCTCGACCTTGCCCGTCGCGGGCGCGAAGCCATGGACCGGCAACGCCTGCCACTTGCGCCGCGCAAGGATGCCGTTGTGGTCGGTCGTGTAGAGGAGCTCGGCCCGCGCGAGCGTGCGACCATGCGCATCGAACTCGGCGAAGAGTTTTCCGTCGCGCTCCCAGGCGTGCGTGACGTCGACGAGCGGCGGGGCCCCCTTCAGGTGATGCGCGGCGAGCGCAGCGATCTCCTTCGGATCGCCGGCCGGCGCGTAGCCGTGCGGCATGCGTAGCTTGAGCGAGAGATTGAGCGGTGTCGCATCGTCCAGCAGATTGCAACACATGCGCAGGGAGTCGAACGGATACCACCGGTCGTTCGTGCCGTCGCACCAGAGATAGGGAATCGTCCGTCCGTAACGGGGACTCTTCAGGTACTCGCTCGGATCCCAGAGCGCGAACCACGCGCGGTGCAGCTCGCGGTTGGCCGTGAAGTCATTCCACGGTTTGGCCCACCACTCAAAGTTGTTTGGGTAGTACCCGCAGCCGTACACCGGCGCCACGAACCGGAAGCGCGTGTCGACCGACCCGACGATACTCGTCAGGTACCCGCCCCAGCTGATGCCCGTCAGACCCGTCCGCGTGGGATCGACTTCGGGCCGCGAACGGAGCCACGAGTGGCAGCGCATCACCGCCGCGACCGCATGGTAGGTCCAGTGATCCTTCAGATCGGGGTCGGCGGGGTTGAGCGCCGTGTCCATACCGAACGGACCCGACCACGGATGGCGCGGATGGCGCGCCCCCCGCTCGCCCTGCGGAATCGACCCACAGTGGTCCATCGCGATCACCGCGTAGCCGCGGTCCATCCAGAGCTTGGCCCACGACGTGAACGCCGTTCCACCACCGCCGTGCACAAGCACCATTGCGGGCACTTTGTTCGTCGCGGACGCGCCGGCGGGGAGGCCCCACCACGCGAAGATGCGCGTGGGCTTGCCGTGGTACGGTTCACCCTCGACGAAGATCGGCTTCACGTCAGGACTCGGATTCCGGTCCCAGCCGTCACGGCAAGGCAGTTCGACCGGAAACGTCCGAGGCGTCTGGTGGAGCGTCTTCAGATCCCAGAACGAACGGCTCCCACGCGGGAGATCACGCTCGGGCTTGTCGCCAGGTGCGGCGAATCCGCATGTCACGCCGTAGTAATCGCTCAGGAAGAAACGGCCCGTCACGCGATCCCAGAGGCCGGCCTCGCCGTCCGGACGACGGCACGGCACGAACGAACGCGCGAGCACGGTGCGGTTGGTCCAAATCTGCATCCCGTACAGCCGATAGGCCGAGGAATACTGCGGGAAACCGTGCACGCCGAAGAGGCGGAGACGCTTGCTGCCGTTGTAGTTCACCCGGTTGTCCACCTTCGCGGCGTAGGTCTGCCCGTCCGACGCGCGCACCGTCACATCGTTGCCGTCCAGGCGCAGCGTGTAGTCGCGTTCCGGACGGAACCCCGGCACGACGGTGTCGCCGTGGCCGTAGAACTTGAGATCGTCGCCCTGCCAGACGAGCAGGTAGGTCCAATGCGTGAAACCGCTGCCGCCGAACAGCACGTCGCTGCGGTCGCCGATTCGGCGCATGCGGCCGAAACGCAGCTCCACCGCCGTCGCGGGTCCGGAGTCGATGCCCGTGTCGAGCAGTTCGCGTCCCGTCGACTCGATGTAGTCAACTGTCCGATAGTCCTTCGGAACCGGTACGAGTCCGGGTTCGGCGTACAGCGGACCACCACAAACTGCAATCGCAGCAAGTGCAATGCAAATCCGCGACACGCGTTTCGTTTTCATTTTCATTTGGCATGACTCCTTTGACCGAACCGGCGCGGACGAAGCTGATCGACTACCAGTCGCGATCGTTGGGCGAGAGCGGGGTCTTGAGCATGCGGGCCTTCTTCTCGTTCTCGTGTTCGTCGCTGCGTTCCTGGGCCTTCCGCAACAGTTCTTCGACCTCTTTCTGGTCCTTCGGATCCTGCTGGGCCTTCTGCTCCTTCTTCTGCTCTTCTTGCTGCTGGTCCTGCTGTTGATCCTGATCGTTCTTCTGCTGGTCCTGGTTCTTCTGCTGGTCCTTCTTCTGATCCTGCTGGTTCTGCTGTTGCTGCTGCTGGCTTTGTCCGCCGCCATCGTCCTTTGGCAGCAGTTCGCGGATGCGCGCGAGCTTTTCAAGAATCTTGAGCTGTTCCGGCGGTAGCGGCGTCTTCACCATTTTCTCCTGCAGGGTCTGGACCTCTTCCGCAAGCTTCGTGATCTCCTGCTGCATCTCGGCCGTGAACGGAACGGCATTCGTATTGCCCTGCTGGATCTTCTGCTGAATCTCCTGCGCCTTCTGCTGGGCCCATGCAGGGAACTTGGCGCGGAAGGCCCGCGTCGAATCAAGGGCGTCCTGCTGGTAGTCGAAACCATCGGAACGCTTGACGTCCAAATAGGCATTCGTCTGCGCAAGGATGTCGACGGCATTGATCTGCGGCGGCTGGCCCGCGATCAGGGCACAACGCTCCTGCACGCGGTTGAGCCCCGTCAGCACCTGCGTCTGAATCTCGCCCTTGGGGTCCTTCAGCAACTCGGCCTGCTGCTGGGCAATCGCCTGCATCGCCGTCGCGACCTGCTGTGCGACTTCCGCCGTGTAGGGCGGCTTGTTGCTCGCGGACGACGCATCCTGCGCACACGCCTGTTGCGCCCATTGCTGGAAGCCCGCCAGAAACACCTGCGAGAATTCGGCCGCCTCCTGCTGCCAATCGCGTCCGTTTTCACGCTCGGCCTTCGTCACCACGTTCGTTTGCGCGCGCAGGCCTTCCGTCAGCGCGCCGGGCGGATCGAGCACGCCCTTCCAGTAGCGATGGAATGCCGTCTCGGCCTTCGACAGGTTCTCCGCCGCCTCGGGCGAAAGGTCGCCCAACTGCTCGGCCGCCTTGATCGTCAGGTCGCGCGTCGCCTCCACGTCGCCCACGATCGTCATGCGCTGCTGCTCGTTTGTGACGGACTGGAACACCTGCTGCTTGAGCGGGATCAGCGTATCCGCCAGCTTCTCCGCACGCGCGGCCAGCGACTCGCTCTCGGCCACCGCCTGCGCCGCCTCGTTTGTCAGCACACCCGCCTGCGCCTTCAGAAGCGCCAGCGCCTCCTTCGCGGCTTCCGTCATCTGGTCCTTCGGATTCTTGTTCTTCGCCGCATCAAGCACCTCGGCGACATGCAGCTCGTCGCGCAGGTCTTTGAGTCCCGTCAGCGCCCGCGCAAAATTGCGATTCGCGCGCGGATCCTCCGGCGTCGCGCGCAACGCGATCTGCAGCGCCGCCGCGCTGTCCTCGCCGGCCTTGCACGCGCGCCGCAGCGGCTCCAGCGCCGAACCCTGCGCCTGGACGCCGGTGGCTTTCTTCACCTGCTCGATTTCAGCCCCGCGTGTCGCGTACTGCAGCGCCCCCACGACCTCGGCTGCGCGCGCACCGTGCGTCCGGCTCAAGAGCAGGGGCTGCAGCGTCGCGAGCGCGTTCGTGACATCGCCCGCCTTCCAGAAATCATAGCCCTTGTTCCAGATTTCGCGGTCGCTCAGCTGCGCCTCCTGCGGCGGTACGTAGGCCGGATCTTCCGCCACAGCCGCCACGGCGTTCGTGCTCGCCGGTTCGGTTGCCGCCGCCGGGGCGGCATTGGTCGTCGCGGCTGGTGGTTCTTCGGCCAAAAGGCCGAAGGACAGAACGAGCGAGGCGGCCGTCGCCACCTGGCGCCCGAGACGGCCGGCGAAGCGCCCGCGCGAGAAAAAGGCCGCAACGAGCATCAGGAAAAGTCCCGGAACGAGAAAGATGCCAAACCGCTCCGTGGCGCGAAGTTCCTCTTCTTCCGCCTGCTCCTTCGCCGCCACCTGGCGCAGGTACTTGCGGTAGATGGCGCCCAGCGTCGTCTCGGCCGTACCAGCCGTCGCAAGCGCCACATACTTGCCGCCGCTCGCCTTGGCGATCTCCACGAGCGCCTTCTCCTCGAGCTTCACCGACACGGCCTTGCCCTGATACTGCTGCACGCCACGGCCCGAAGCGTCGGGAATCGTGCTCGCTTCCTTCGGATTGCCGAGACCGACCGTAAAGATCGGCACGTTGCGCTTCGCCGCATTACGCGCCTCCGACAGGGCACCGCCCCGCAGGTCGCCGCCGTCGGAAACGAGGATGATCGCATTATGGTCGTCTGCCGCCGGATCGAGCGCCTCAAGGGACGTTTTGATCGCGCTTCCAAGGTCCGTCTCGCCGCGCGGCGCCGATTCAGGCGTGGTGCCTTCAAGCGTACTGCGCAAGAATCCGTGGTCGGTCGTGAGCGGACACAGCAACTGGCCCGTGCGACGGAAAGCGACAAGCGCGCACCGGTCGCCTTCCAGCGAGTCGATCAAGTCGGCGATGTCGGCCTTTGCACGCTCCAGGCGGTTGGGCCGCACGTCTCCCACAAGCATCGAACGCGACACGTCAAGCGCCACGACCACGTTGCGTGAACGCGCCTGCATCTTCTGCTGGGAATGTCCCCACTGCGGACGCGCCGCCGCGAAGACGACGAGGAAGAGTCCCGTCAGGAGCAACGCCGCCTGTAGGTTGAAGAGATGAGGTGCCTGCGGCATGAGACGCTTCTGCAGAGACGGCGCAATCAGGCCATCCAGCTTCTTCTCCGCACGTGCGCGCAGAAACACCCAGAACGCGCCCGCAATCGGCACGAGCGCCACGAGAATGAGCATCCAGGGATAGACGAATTTCATGATTTTTCGATTGTTCTGATTGTTCGGATTGTTCGATTGTTCGATTGGGAGATTGTTCGAATGCTTGAATGTTCAGATTGTTCGATTGGGAGATTGTTCGGCGATCCAGTCGTCGATCAACTTGCGGGCGATGGAGCCGGCTCGCGGAATCGCCGGCAGATGGTCCACATCGAACCAGGCGCTTTCAATGACTTCTTCGCCATCCGGCGTCAATTCGCCGCCCGCCCATTCCGCGCGGAACCCGACCATGATATTGCTCGGGAACGGCCAGGCCTGCGACCGGGCATAGCGGATGTTCGTCAATTCGATGGACGCCTCTTCGCGCGCTTCGCGGCGAACGGCCTCCTCGAAGTTCTCACCCGGATCGACGAATCCCGCCACAAGCGTCCAGTTCGCCACACGGTAGTGGCTGTTGCGCTGCAGCAGAATCTGGCGTCCCTTCGTGACGAGTACGATCACCGCAGGGGAAATCTTCGGGTACGCGAGGTAGCCGCAGGCGGGACACGTAAACGCATGTTCGTTCGGATCGGCATGCGGCACCATGGCCGTGCCGCACTTGCCGCAGAACTTGTTCACTGCGCGCCATTCGCCGAGTTCGACTTCCGTCGCAATTCGATGGAATTCCTCCGGCGTCAATTCTCCGAGGCGTTCTCTCAGCCGCGTCTGTTCGGGTGTCATCATTTCGTGCAGACCCCTTTTACACCAGTCGGCGCGAAGCTGCCATCTGCAGAGACACCGCGGCGAGAACAAGCACCATGCCCGCCAGCAGGAACGGCGCGAAATGTTCGTTCCAGCGCTGATAGACCGTACGGTCAAGCGTCGTCTTTTCCAGCGAGTCGATTTCCTCGAGCGCGGCCTTGAGGCCGTCCGAATCGTTCACGCCGAAGTAGCGCGCATGCGTCTTCTCGGCGATGGACTTCAACTGCGACTCGTCGAACGACATGTTGGCGTACTGGATCGAGGTGCGCCCGAACATGTCACGCGCCTTGAACGGCGTGCGGCGCGACTTCGTACCCACGCCGATCGTGTACACGCGGATACCGAGCTTCTCGGCGGCACCGGCCGCCGCATCGGGTTCGACCACGCCCGTGTTCGAAACGCCGTCCGAAAGTAGAATGACGATCTTGGACTTCGGTTCGGCGTCCTTCAACCGAGCAAGTGCGGTCGCGAGTCCATCGCCGATCGCCGTCATCGTTTCGTCTGGATCGACGGGACGTCCATTCGCATCGTAGTTGACTTTCGGCACTTCAATGCCCTTGAGCACGTGGAGCAGCGTTTCGTGGTCAGCCGTGAGCGGTGCACGCGAAGCGGCATAGCCGCCGAAAGTGACAAGACCGATCAAGTCGTCCGGACGCGCCTCGATGAATTTCTTGAACATGTCCTTCACCACGTCAAGACGCGTGATGTAGTTCGCGTTCTGCGGCGTGAGGTCGAGCGCTTCCATCGAACCGGACACGTCGACCGTCATCGCAATCGCGATCGCCTCGACGTTGCGCTGTCCGCGCGACAGCGCCTGACGCGGACGCGCGGCGGCGATCACCAGCAGCGCGGCGCCGACGAGGAACAGGAACGGCGCGAAATTCGCGACACGCGCGCGCCAGCCGGCCGTGCGCGCGGGCAGGCGCACCACAGGCGCAAACTTGATACCCGTGCGGCGACCGCGCCGCAACATCCGCCACGCCGCAACGGCCAGCGGAATCAGCAGCAAGAAACAGAGAGGCCACGCAAAATTCATTTTGACTTCCCTTCTTTGTTCTTCACCAGTTCGGCATTGGAATTATCGGTGGTCAGATAATCCTTCGCCTTGCCGGTCGCAGAGTCGGCCATTTCCGGCGTCGCCTCGACCCCGGCGAACTTGACCATGTCGGCCCATTCAAGGAACCCCTTCAGTTCGGCGATCGCCTCGCCCGAAAACGCCCGGTTCTCCTGCACGGCACGCAGGAACTC
>JAZUGW010000280.1:0-6771 GCA_045641465.1 Kiritimatiellia bacterium
GGGGCGGCGCACGCGGTTCAGGTGGTGGCGGACGGCCTCGCGGATGAACCAAAAGGCGAGGCTCGCGCCGCCGACGAAGAGGTAGATCATGAGAATTTCGCCTGGGCGCGCGGCGGGATGAATACCGCGCTCGCGCTGCCAGCTCTCGAGCGTGCGCGGGGTGCGGCCGATCGAGTGGCCCGTGCCGCGGACCTGCCGCCAGAACGCGCGGCGGGACTCCTCCGAGTCGAGACCGAGCACGTCCTGCTCGAACCACGCGAAGAGGGGTTTCGCGGGCGGTTCGTTCGGGGCGAGGGCGTGGCCGGTGGAGACGAGGCGTTTTTGGATTTTTCGGTTCATCGGGTAGGAGTATAGCAAAGCGGGCGGGGAGGTTCAAGGAGAAAGTTTGATTTTATTTGCGAAACGGTTGAAGTGCGGCGGAGGGGAGATTCCGGTTGCTGCCGTCATTGACACATGCTTGTCTCGTGTGGTACCATATTCGGCGTTACATTGGCGAATGGTTCGTCCTGTCAACGGGATGATTTAGTCATACACTAAAAACTTCAGACAAGGAAATGATATGCCAGTTTTAATTAAAATCGGATTTTGGAAAAGATTGTTGGCCACGGGAATTTGCCTGTTGGCCTGGGTGCATTTCCCGTTGCTGGGCGATGACTGGTCCTGGACTCCAATTCAATTTGGATTGGTGCCGTTGAGTTATTTGCAGTTCCCGCCCCACTATGTAGATGTCTATGGCATTTCGGCAGGAGGGGTGCTGGGGCAACAGCGGTCGGCGGCCTTGTCGGTTGCGTTGTGGAATTATGCCGACGCGAACTTTCTGGTCACGTTGGGCTTGCTGGGGGCGCTGAACGACAATAATTACGCATTGAATGTCGGGGGCGTGTTCGCAGGTAACTATCAGTGCAACTGTGGCGTCAATATGGGGATTGTTGCTTCCTGTTTTCCCAACTATGGTGTGAACTTAGGGGTGGGGGCGGTTAATGATGCCAACTATGGTGTCAATGTGAGTGGGTTTTCTCGAATCTGCAAGGTAAACTACGGGCTCAATCTGGGATTGGTTCCCTGTTGCCGTTGTGACAAAGGTCTCAGCGTGGGAGTCTACAATGTGGTGGGGGCGTCCGGATTGTTTGATTGGAAATTCGGCACCGATGCTCGGGATTCTGGGGGCGTGCAGATTGGCGTGTTTAATGTCGGCTGCGGTTTCCAGTTGGGTCTGTTGAACTACAACCCCTGCGGACCCGTGAAATTATTGCCTCTCGTCAACTTTTACTGTCATTGATCGGAGGTTGGCGGTGTGTTTGATAATTTGGAATTGACAGGGGTGGGGGGAGCCGTTATACTACATGCAGGAAGGCCCAGGAAGGGCGAAACGAGAATTTAAACGAAGAGGAGAAGTGCTACCATGGCAAATACGGTGTTGGGCGGCGAATTGAAGTCGAGGTTTGGGATCGAATCGTGCAGACGGAATGGTCTGAATGGGGGAAGATGGGCGTTGACGGCTGCGGCGGTCGCCCTGGCGATGGGGACTTTCGCGGGAAGCGTCACGGTGGCGGAGTGTCCCACAAGCGATTGCCGCATGCGGATTACGCCCGATGGCTCGAAGGCCACGATCAATCTCTGCCGGTTGAAAGACGACAAGCCGTCCGAGGCGCTTCTGGCGCAACGCGTCGAAGCGATGAAGGCGCGGGCGCAGATGCTCATGGAGCGTGCGGCCGACGCGGTGACGGCGGCCCCTGGTCGCCCCCTCATGGGTTGGGCAAGCTGGAATGCCTTCGGATGCGACATCTCCGGGGAGTTGATTCGTTCGCAGGCAGAAGTGATGGCGACGAATGGACTCAAGGCCGCGGGCTATCGTTACATCAACATCGATGACGGTTCGTTCGGCGGCCGCGCGGCAGACGGGCACATCTTGCCGAATCCGAATCGTTTCCCGCGCGGTTTCAAGGCGCTGGTTACGCGCATCCATGAATTGGGACTCAAAGCCGGCACCTACTCCGATGCGGGTGATTCAACCTGCGCGGGACTCTTCAACGGCGACAAGCTCGGTCTCGGCACGGGACTCTACCGCCATGAGAAAATGGATGCCGAGGACCGTTTCGTCAAGGACGGCTTTGACTTCATCAAAGTGGATTGGTGCGGAGGCCGGAAGTTGAACCTGGACCGCCGTGAACAGTACACGCGCATCGCCGAGGCTATGCGTGGAACGGGGCGGACCGATCTCCATCTCAACATCTGCTGCTGGACCTATCCCGGCACGTGGGTTGACGGTGTCGCCGGTTCGTGGCGCGTCAAGGGCGACATTCGCGCCAACTGGCGTTCGCTCCGCGCGGCGGTGCTCGACAACCTCTATCGTTCCGGCTACTGCAGCTTCGGCCATTACAACGACATGGACATGATGCAGGTCGGACGGCTCGTTGGACAGACGAAGCAGGCTCGGTTCCGCGAATTCCGCTCCGATACAGGACTCACCCCGGCCGAGGAGACGACCCACTTCGCGCTTTGGTGCATGTTCTCCTCGCCGTTGATGATCGGCTGCGATCTGCGCGAAATGCCTGCGTCGACGCTGAAACTGCTCACGAACCGCTTCCTGCTCGGCACGAGCCAGAACGATCTGGGCCTCGCCGCGTATGTTGCCAGCCGGGAGGGGGATGTCTATCTGCTCGTCAAAGATGCTGATGCGCGTTTCGGTCGGGCGCGGCAGATTGCCGTGTTCAATGCGGGCGACGCCGAGCGTACCGTTTCCGTCCAATTCGCGGACGTCGATCTCGGGGGCTCGGTAGCCGCATTCGATCTTCTTGAATGCGTCGACATCGGTGCGTTTGAAAAGAATCTCTCTGTACGCGTTCCAGCCCATGGCACGCGCGTGTTGCGTCTGGATGCGGAACGCCGGTTCGAGCGTACCGTCTATGAGGCCGAGACGGCGCGGCTGTCGCGCTATGGCCAGCAAGGCCATGTCGGAACCTATGGCCACAAAGGTGCGTCCGGCGATGTGCGCGTTGGCTATATCGGCAATAGCGAGGCGAACGACCTCGTGTGGAAGGACGTCAAGGTCGATCGTGGCGGACGACGGACGCTGGAGTTCCGTTTCGCCTCGTGTGAAGATCGGTTCTTCTTCGTACAGATCGACGGTGGCGAGCGCCATCGGGTGGAAGCGAAGTACACCCATGGCGGATTTGGCACATCGTCGCTGACGCTCGACCTCGCGCCCGGCGTCCACACGGTTCGCATTTCCAATCCGAATGCCTGGGCTCCGGACCTTGACGCGATGTTCCTGCGCTGAGGTTTCGTTTCAGAATTGACTTGGAACAAATCCTTGGCAAAGCCGAGGCGTTCGTCGTCGTAAATGAACTAGACATCGGTACCGCCGCGGGCAAGTGATTCTGCCCGCGGCGGTTCGATGGGGACTCGGCGCGTTTAGCCGAGTTTCCAGCCGTTGTGATGCTTGACCTCGAGCATCGCGTTGGCGGCGTCATTGCCGACGAAGCGTTCGGCGGCGGGATCCCACTTGGCTCCGGAAATGCCCAGACGCTCACAGATGTTGGCGATGTGGCAGGCGCTGATGGAACGGTGGCCGATCTCGCAGTCGGTGGCGGTGTGCCACTTGCGGTCGAAAATGCCGTCCAGGAAGTCCGACTCGTGCGAGCCGCGGCTCTTGTGGAGGTGGATTTCGTTCGGCTTGAGGTCCTTCTTCTCGTTCCACTTGCGCAGGAATTCCGGACGGTCCAGACGGCCGCGGGTGACGAAGAGGTCGCCCTTTTCGCCGTGGAAGGTGAGTCCGTTGCGGAAGCGGTTGGAGACGTGGGCGCGGAAGCCGTTGGCGTAGACGAGGTCGAAGGAATACTCGCCGGCCCAGTCGAGGAATTCGCCCTTGAGGAATCCTTCATGCTTCATGTTCTCGACGGCGACGGGACCGGACCGGTCATAGCCCAGCGACCAATGGAGGATGTCGATGTGGTGCGCACCCCAGTCGGTGATCATGCCACCGCCGGTGCGGGAGTTGGAGCGCCAGCACATCGGCTGGTGGATGATCGGGTAGAAGGTGTTGTTGTCCCAATGCTGGGCCGGACCCTGCCACATGTTCCACATCGCTTCGTCGCCGAAGTAGGCGGGGAAGCGCTTGGCCGTCTTGTCGGGGGGGTAGCCCCAGTACGGACCGCGTCCGCCCGGCAGGCCGATGTCGCATTCCATGCACTTGCCGAGGTAGCCGTTCTGGATGAATTCAGCGGCCACGCGGAATTCGGACGAGCTGCGCTGCTGCGAACCGACCTGGAAGACGACGCCTTTCTCCTTGGCGGTACGCGTCATGGCGATGCCTTCGGAGACGCCGAGGCTCATGGGCTTCTGGCAGTAGACGTGCTTGCCGTTCTTCATGGCGGCAATGGCGATGAGGGCGTGCCAGTGGTCGGGGGTGGTGACGACAACGGCGTCGACGGTGGGGTCGGCGACGACTTCGCGCCAGTCGGCGACGGCGCGGCAGGCGTTGTCCTTGTAGAATGCGTCGACCTGGCGCTTGAAGGCGAGGCGTCCGCCCCAGCCGCGGGAACGAGCGCCGTAGCCGTAGTCCTTCAGCTCGGTGACGGGATCGCACACCACGGTCACGCGGCAGCGGGGATCGTGCATGAAGGCATGCATGTTGCCGCCGCCCATCGTGCCGCAGCCGATGATGGCGACGTTGATCCGCTTCGAGGGCGCCTCGGCGCCGAAAAGCTTGACTGCCGGGGCGATGGCGAAGACCGCCGCGGCCTGTTTGATGAAGGTTCTGCGATTGTTCATTTTCTTTTCTCCGTTTGGAAAGAAAATCATAGCAAAAGCCCTCGCCCAGGTCCAGCATTTTTGAAGGCGAATACGAGTGTGGACGGAGGGGTGTTTTTTTGATACAATTCCCCAAGTGAGGTTAAGGCGTGTTTTAATGTTCTGACTATTTTAAGTTGACAGAAAGGCGAGAATGAAAAAGCTGTGTTTGTGGACCGCATGTGCGGTGGTGGGTGTGATGGCGCTCAATGCCGCTGCGGAGGCACCGGCGCGTCCCTGGGCGAAGTTCAAGAACAATCCCGTTCTGGGCAATGCGCGCCTCGGTACCTGCTTCGACATCAATGTGGTCACCAACGGTCCCGCGCCGTTCACGATGTACTTCTCGTGGCGTCCCAAAGGTTCGATCGCGTGCGTGTTCAGTCAGGACGGCCTCACCTGGACCCAGGAGCCGGTGACCTGCCTGCCGCCGAAGCCAGAGCACGCCTGGGAACGCATCGTCAACCGCACGACCACGGTTAAGCGCGGCGACACCTGGCACATGTGGTACACGGGCCAGGATCCCCAGAAGCGACTCCTCAGCTGCATCGGATACGCCACCTCGAAGGACGGCATTCACTTCGAGCGCGTGAGCGACAAGCCGGTGATCGTGGCCGAAGCGCCGTTCGAGCAGCCGAGCGTGATGTGTCCGTGCGCGATGTGGGACGAAGCGCGACAGATCTGGCGCATGTGGTATTCGGCCGGTTCGAGCTACGAGCCCGACTGCAACTGCTACGCCGAATCGAAGGACGGCATCAACTGGAAGAAGTTCGCCGGAAATCCCATCCTCTCCAAGGGGCCGTCCGAGAGCTGGGACCGCGACCGCGTGGCCGGCTGCGAGGTCCACCGTCTGCCCGACGGACGCTACATCATGTTCTACATCGGCTTTTCCGACGTCGACACCGCGCGCATCGGCGCCGCGATTTCGGCGGACGGCATCACCGGCTGGAAGCGCCTCGCGCAGAACCCGCTCGTGGCGCCCGATCTCGGCACCTGGGACTCCAGCGCCTGCTACAAGCCGTCGGTCTACCGCGACGAGAAGAACAACCGTTGGATCCTCTGGTACAACGGCCGTAACGGTTCTCCCGAATACATAGGTGCGGTGATCCACGAGGGCCTCGACCTCGAAGCGCCGCCGGAGCGCCTCCCGGAGCCGAAGACGCTGCTCGTGGACTATGTGCGTCGGTTCAATGCCTGCGATGAGGAACTCTACAAGAACGCGATTCCCAATGCTGCGGCTGAAGACTTCCTTTTGAAGAACATTCCGTACTTCGCGTGTCCCGACAAGGACATCGAACAGATCTACTACTTCCGCTGGTGGACCTTCCGCAAGCACATCCGCAAGGATCTCGGCTGCTGGACGATCTCCGAATTCCTGCCGAACGTCGGCTGGGCGGGAACGGGCAACATGATCGCCTGCGCGGCGGGCCACCACTTGCGCGAGGGACGCTGGTTGCGTGATCCGCAGTATATCGTGAGCAACGCCCGCTATTGGCTGACGGACAAGCGGTCCTCGAACCGCTGGGCCTATTCAAGCTGGTTCTTCACGGGGACGCGCCAGATCGCCGAGCTGCACGCGCTCGATCAGCTGCCCGTCGAACTGCTGGATGCGGCAGTGGCCTACTATCGTCATTGGGAGAAGGGGTTTAAGTACTACAACATGCCGATGGGCGGTGACGGCAAGGGCGGATTCCTTTCGATTGACGACCGCGAGGGAACAGAAATGTCGCTCGGCGGCAACGGGTACAAGCCGCTTCTGTCGTCCGCGATGTGGAGCGAAGCGACGGCGATTGCCGCCGTCGCCAAGGCCGCCGGTCGCAACGAACTCGCGGCCGAGTTCGCCACCAAGGCGGCGGTGGTTGCGAAGTCGATCGACGAACACTGTTGGAATCCCGACGTCGGTTTCTACACGACGGCGACGAAAGAAGGCAAGAAGGGCACGGTGCGCGAATTGCACGGCTACGCGCCCTGGTACTTCGGCGT
>JAZUGW010000281.1:0-6310 GCA_045641465.1 Kiritimatiellia bacterium
AGAAGGAAGTCTTCCGTTTCGTCCCCGTGACGGTGACCTGCCGCGACGACGGCCGCACCGCGTGGCAGCCGGCGGCGCAGGCCGGGACGCGTTTCATCTTCGAAATCACAGACGAAAAGGCCTATCCGGAAGCCATGGCGAAGGCTCTCGCCGAGTTGATGTTTGCACTTTAGGACTTCCCATGTCCCCCAACGGTTGTCCTGCCGTCATGTTTCCCCCCATTTTTCATTCGGCAGGTATGACCTGTTTCGGTTTTATAGAAAACTGAAAAGGCGGCGGCGGATTTGTAACCGCAGAAGTTGGCGACGGCGTCGAGTTTCATTTGGGGTTGCTGAAGGAGCTGCTGGGCTTTTTCCAGGCGAACGGCGCGAATGGCGGCGAGGATGGATTGTCCTGTGACAGACCTGAATTTGATTTCCGCCATCCGGCGCGACTGGGGGAAAAGCTTGAGCACATCTCGTGCGGTGAGGCCGTTGCATGCTTCGCGGCGAATGAGTTCTAGTGCGCGCTCAACGACTCTGAACGTCACGTCGAGGCGTAGCGACGAGGCGCGGCGGATGAGCTTGACCGGCTGGTAGACGGTTTGAATGGGCGTGTGCTGCGGATCGGCCATCAGCGTGGCCAGTGTTTCGGCGGCAAGGCGTCCTGCCTGCGGCAGATTGACGTCGACGCTTGAAAGGGTGGGGGTGGGGTTTTCGCAGACATCTTCGTCATTGTTGTTGGAGACAACGATGACATCCCGGGGTACAACGAGTTGCGCCAGTCGGCAGGCCTCGAGAACGTCGACGCCGACGGGGTCGCATACGGTGAAAACACCGACGGGATGAGGAAGCCCCTTGAGCCAACGTGCAAGTGCGGCAAGTCGTCTGCGGCGATTGCGGTTTTTCAATGACGGAAAAATCGAAAACGACTTTCCGTTGAAGGACATGATGTCCGTGAAGGCATTTTCGTATTCATCACTCCAGGCAGCGGGTTCGTGCCAAGGTACAAAAGCCGAGTGGCGCAAGTTGAGTTGAAGCAGTTCTCGCAACGCGAGTTCGGTCGCCGCGCGTGCATCGAGGCAAACGAAGGAGTCCGTTGTCTTGAGGTTGGTGAGGGGTCTGCCCAAATAGACGACGGGTCTGGGACCGAATACCGACGAGGGAAGATTGTTCGCCGTTGCAATACAGCTGACGGTTACGCCATCAGGTTTCCAGAAGCCGATGATCCTTTGGACTTCGGCTGCCGTCCGGACGGGTCCGACCATCTGAACGTTCCAACCCCGTTCCTTCGCGACGGCGCTGAATCCCGCGAGTTTATGTCGTTCTGCCGATGAGTCGGGGCATTTGAAGAGAACAATCGTTTTCATGGCTTCAAGTATAGCAGGATTTTCAATGTTGCGCAAATGATAAATATTATTTTACGCAAATCATAATCATCTCTTCTGTCTTCATAGTATAATAGCATTCGTTGGAATGCAGCAAAGTTTCTTCAGGCGAGAGAGTTGAACGAACAATCGGAGAATTCAGATGAAAAGTTGGCACATCGTTTTTTCTGTGTGCACGGTGACTGCGTGCGTGTGGG
The DNA here is from genome assembly GCA_045641465.1 of Kiritimatiellia bacterium. GTDB lineage: Bacteria > Verrucomicrobiota > Kiritimatiellia > RFP12 > UBA1067 > RUG572. The sequence continues at coordinate 1,564 of JAZUGW010000281.1, forward strand.
CGGCGGGTGAGAACCTGCTCGTCAATCCGGGGTTTGAAGAGTCGTCCTGTCCGTCGAGTTCCAACAATGGGGCTTGGGGCTGGTACAAGGACGGTGCCATTGCGACGCCGGGCTGGCGGGGTGGCGGCAATGCCGGTATCGCTAAAGCGGGAAATACGACCTGGCTGCCTATGGGCACAGGAACCTGGACGGCCTATATCCAGCGCTACAAACCCTGGGGGGCCGGACTCAACAGCTACATCGAACAGACCGTGCACATTACCCAGTTCGGCATTTACGAGTTTTCGTTTTCTTCGGCGTTGCGTACAAAATACACGGCGTGCCAGATCGGGTTCAGCGTGAACGACGGCACGACGATGACCGAATACGATCCTGTCACCTGTTCAAATCAGACATTTGTCCGCCACACCTATCGGGTGACGCTTGAAGCCAACCGCGACTACACTTTTCGTTTGCACGGATTCGACTCGGACATTAACGATACGACGGCAATGGTCGACGACTGCGAGCTCGTCTATCTGGGTGATCCTTCCACGCCGTTCACAGCGACTTGGACGGGTGCGAAAGGCACGGTGGACCTGCTTGACGGCGGCAATTGGGACTGCTACGACTTCTTGGGCGAGAAGATGGACAGTACCGTTATTCCGCTTTCGGGAACAACATCGGTGACGATCCCTGAAACGAGCAATTTCAGTTGCCCGGCCGGCGCGACGAACATCTGGCGTGAAATCGTTTTCGACGGAACCCGTCTTCAGGCGTCAAACGATCTGTCGGGTCTCGAATTCCAGCGTGCCAAGGGCACGCTTGACTTGAATGGGCGCGGGCTTGTTCTGAGTGAAGCGGCCGGCATTGCCTATTCGCATGAACTGACGGTGGAGAACAGTGCCGCCGGCGAACCCGTGGTGGTACGCTTTGCCATCGGCGCGGGCGCGGTGGTGACGAACAACGCGCTCGCCGTCCGCGGGAATGTCGTCCTCGCCAAGGATGGTGCGGGTGACTTGCAGTGGGGTGGTACGGCGTGCGTCGCAAGCGAAGTGCCGATTGCGATTACGGACGGATCTTTCCGCCTCGGCGAGAATATGGCGGTCGACATCTTTGGCAGCAGCGGAACTTTGACGGTGAGCGGCACGGGGCAGCTTGACGTGAACGGACAGAACAGAAGTTCGCCGCTCGTGGGTCGGGAAATCCGTTTTGAAGGCGAGGGCCCCGATGGGTCGGGTGCGATCGTCAATCGTCCATTGGTTGAAACGTCGGGCAGCGTTTGGAATGTGCTGACGATGACGGGAGACGCCACGTGGGGTGGTGCCGGCCGGCTTGAAGTTCGATCGGCTAGACTTATGGGCGAGGACTACGTCCTGACCATCAAGAACGACAACGTGGTCGCCCTGTGCGGGAGCAATTCCTATTTGCGCGTCAAGAAGCTGCTCCTCACGGACGGGGGCGTGTATGCGCCGTGCTATGATACTGCCGGAAGTCCGAACACACAGGAGATCCCCGAGGGCATCGTGTTGACAAACGGCGGCAAATATGAGCCGTGGGCCAATACGGGGTTGATGTTCGACCTGAACCCGCCGCTTGTGGTCGGCGAAGGCGGCGGTTTGATCGGAGGTTTTATTCATCCTGGTTCAACGGCGACTCGTGCCGAATACTACCAGCACGGTCGCGTGTTGGTGTGTGCGGGCTCGAATCTTGAGTTCGGTTATCGCGGTGGCTGGTATGATGCGATCACAAATGAAGTCGGCGCGACGATTAGCATCACGAACACGTCGGCGATTGTACGCGTCGTGGGCGTCTTTGCGAATGCCGGTACGGTCGTACAGGCCGCCGGCGAACTTTCACTGGGTTCTCCAACGACGGCAACGCAAGGGTGTGCCTTGACGAATGACGGATCCATCCGTACGACCGGCGGCACGTTCTTGTTCAATGCGGCGAGTACGCTCTGCGGTTCGGGCTCTCTTGAACTCGCCGGTGCGCAGGCTACACTGGCTGGTTCGTTTGCGGGCTATTCGGGCACCGTACGTATCGCCGGAGGCAAGGTGTCGCTGGCCCAGCCGGACACGCTGACATCGACATTGATTTTCGTCGATGGCCAGGTGACGACGGACCTTTCGTCCTTCCGCGGCACGGCGGTCTTCGACCTTTCGGCGAAGGCGGGGCTCTTTGACATTGCGGGTTTCGGCTGGACGACATTGAAGGATATTCCCGTCACAGTGAACCTCGCCGGTCGTACGGTGGCGTTCGGTGAAAAGCTGCTTGCGTGGCATTCGGATGAGCAGCCCGCCGTGACGTTTGTGGCCGATGCCGAGACGGCTGCTGCGGGCGTTCCGCTTGTGGCGACGCCGACGGGACTCTTCTACGGCGCCGATCCGGCTTCGACGGTCGTCGATCAGGCACGTTGGACCGGCGCCGCGAATGATGGCGATTGGACGAATCCGCAGAACTGGTCCTGCTTGAATGCCGCCGGTGCGACGATTGTGGACGGTCTGCCCGGCGCGGCGGCGACGGTGTTTTTGGCAAACGGAGTTAAACTGGATATCCCGTCGGGACGTCCGTTCGTGTGTGCGCGCCTTGAATTGACGGATTGTGCGCTCACGGCGGATTGCGATTGGCGCGGGCTCGACCTCAATGCGATTCCGGCTGGTACCGTGTTGGACCTGCGTGGACATAAGCTGCTGCTTGCGCGCGACAGCACGGCACTTGCGACATCCTTTACAGTGACGGATACGCAGACGGCCAACTACATCAAGAACGGCAGTTTCGAAGAGCAGACTGCCATTTCCGCCAATAAAGGCGCGTGGGGACGGGCGACGCAGGTGACAACTGCCAATTGGTCCTTCGGCAACCAAGGAGGAGGACTTTCGAACGCGAACGATACGTGGACGACGAATGTTCACGATGGATCCTACTATGGTCTCCTGCAAGTGTGGGATTCGATGGGTACGGCGAAGGAATGCTGGATTGCCCAGACGGTCACGGTGCCGGCTAACGGTCTCTACCGTCTCTCGTTCGCCAACATGTCTCGACCGTTGTATTCAAAAGAGTTGCAGATTCAGGTAGAGGTGGATGGCGAGGCCAAGGCGTTGATTACACCTCTCAGCAAGTCGGCGTGGGGCGAAATGGTGTGCTGGCTCGACCTCACGGCGGGTGAGCATGAGATTCGTTTCGTCGGGGTTCGGCCGGCGACGAGCGGCGATTACACGGCGCTGATCGACTGGGTGGCGTTGACGCGGATGACGGATGTGGGTGAATTGCACCTTGACGTGCCGGCCGGGGCGAATTTCGTCAACGACAAGATCGCACTCACAGGGAAACTCCGTCTTGTCAAAGACGGCGCGGGTACGTTGACGGTTGCGCGGAACAACCAGGGCTACACGGGAGGGACTGAAATTGCCGAGGGTACGATCGTGATGGCGGGTGCCCCCTGGATTTGGCCATTGGGTGGGGACGGTATTCAGTGTACGGGGGCGGCGCTAGTCAAGCTGGCTCCCGGGACGGTGTTGGATTTGAATGGCAAGACGGGCTGGGGCTACACGACGATTGACTTCGCGGGCGGTAGGGTGCGTGGGGCTTCGGACCAGTTCGATGTCGATTGGCGCATGAGCGCCGATTCGGTTCTTGAAGACACCGGAAAGTTGACGGCTTATCTTAACTCGGCTGCTGATCTGAATCAACGAACGTTGACAATTACCATTTCCAATACCTTGACGGCCAATTGGAATGGATTGTCCAATGGACGGCTCGACATCACCTCGGGTGGTTGGTTCGTGGTATCGAAGGCGCTCGACGTACGGACGGTGGATTTACGCATGAATGCCGCGTTCGATTTGTCGGCGGCCTTGAATGTGCGGGATTACCTAGCTGTGTATGACGCGGACTACAACAAGGGGACTGCGGCGTTGAACGTGTGGGGACGCTTCACGCCAATGACCGACTACTTCTATGGTTGCACGCTCCAGGATGGCGCGGTGCTCGATCTTTCCTACCGTCAAGGCGTCTGGTCGACGACTTCCCGTTTTTCGAATGGCGTGAAGACGGTGTCGTTTGCCGACGAGGCGACGATTACGGTCGATCTGGGGACGCGTCAGATCGGAAAGGGTGGTCAGGTTGTCGCGTGGGATGCCGCACCGGCGAATCTCGCGGGACTGACATTCAAACTGGCGGCCTCTCGTCAGGGATGGCTGGAGGTCAAGCCGGATGGCATCTATTATCGGAGCGGAATGGCGGTGATTGTCCGTTGATCCTTTCGGGCGGCGGCCCTCGACTTTGCCATGCGACCAAGAATTTGATACGAAAGGAAATCGAGAAATGAGGAAGATGATGTTGGTGTGTCCGCTTGTGGCGGCGTGTGCGATGATGGCGGCGGGTGAGAATCTGCTTGTCAATCCGGGGTTTGAGGAGTCGACATGTCCGTCGAGTTCCAACGAAGGGAACTGGGGCTGGTTCAAGGACGGCGCGGTGGCGACGAAGGGCTGGAAGGGCGGCGGTAACGCGGGCCTCGCGAAGGCCGGTTCGACGACGTGGAAGAAGACGCGGACGGGAAACTGGACGGCGTACTTGCAGCGCTATCGTCCGTGGGGCGCGGGTTCGAACAGCTTCCTTGAGCAGACGGTCAAGACTACGGCCGACGGCGTGTACGAATTCTCGTGCGACCTTGCGATGCGCGAGGGGTTCGAGGCGGGGTGGCTCGGCTTTTCCGTGAGCGACGGCCAGACGACGCGTGAATGCGAGGCGATTCGCTATTCGTCGA
>JAZUGW010000282.1:0-3915 GCA_045641465.1 Kiritimatiellia bacterium
GTTCGACCATCCGGACGAGTGCAAGCTTCGTGACGACGGTCGTACGATCCTGGTGACGGCCTCCGGCGGTGCCTTTGCCGACCTCGACGTCGCTACCGGACGTGTTCGTGCCTACGGAAATGTCGGTGGCAATCCCCATTCCGTCGATCGGCTTCCGGACGGCGCCTATGTCGTCGCCTCGTCCGATGGAAACCGCCTGACCGTCGTTGACGTGAAGGGCGCCGAGCTCAATCCTGACAAACAGCGGAAGTCGGTTTTCCCCCTGCGCGATGCGCATGGTGTCGAATGGGATGCGCGGAGGAATTGTCTCTGGGCGATCACCGTTTGGGATGTCGTGCGGTATTCCTACGACAGCGAGCGGAAGTCGCTGACGCCGATGAACACCTATTCCTTCAAGAAAATCGGTTTCGGCGGCGGGCACGATCTCGTCCTTTTCCCGTCCCCGAAGGGTGACCGTCTCTGGTTGACGGCGCACGAAGGGGCCGCGTCGCTCGATCCCGATACGGGTGCGTTTGAAATCATCTGGCGGGTGGGATGTCCCAGCGTCTCGAGATACGGTAACTACCGGCTTTTTGTCAGGTCCACCGAGCGCTGGTGGACGGATGCCGTGACGGCGCGTCCCGTTTCGCCTCCGGACAAACCCTTGACCTATCGCTTGAAGGGTGCGCGTTTCTACAAGGTGAAGCTGCTCAAGCCGTCTGCCGTCTGGCGGCTTGATCAAGGAGAGTGAACGATGAATCGGTTGTTGTTGATTTTGGCATGTGGCATCGCCGCAGTCGTCGCCGAGGCGCGGCAGGGCGAGATCCGTCCGGGCGAACTCTGGTACGACACGGCGGGACATGTCATCAACGCGCATGGCTGCGGCGTGATGTTCGACAAGGGCGTCTACTGGTGGTATGGCGAGCACAAGGTCTACGGCAGTCGGGGCAACCAGGCGCATGTCGGCGTGCACGTCTACTCCTCGACCGACCTTGTGAACTGGGATGACCGCGGCGTGGCGCTCGCGGTCTCGGACGATCCGGAGAGTGACATCGTGGACGGGTGCATCATCGAGCGGCCGAAGGTCGTGTTCTGTCCGAAGACGGGCCGGTATTCGATGTTCTTCCATCTCGAGTCGAAAGGCCAGGGGTACAAGGCCGCGCGCGTCGGCATCGCGACGGCGGAGCGTCCGGAAGGGCCGTTCCGCTTCCTGCGTTCGCTCCGTCCGAACGGCGCGATGAGTCGCGACATGACGCTGTTCGTCGATGACGACGGAAAGGCCTACCATGTCTTCTCGTCCGAGGAGAACCAGACGACGCATATCGACGAACTGACGGACGACTTCCTCGACTACACCGGCAAGAGCACGCGTCTTGCCGTCGGTGAATCTGCCGAAGCCCAGGCGGTCGTCAAGGCGAACGGACGCTACTGGCTGGTCGGCTCGGGCTGCACGGGCTGGGCGCCCAACAAGGCGCGGCTCTACCGTGCGGACAAGCTGGAGGGCCCGTGGACGCGTCTCGGCAATCCCTGCCGCGGGATCGATCCGGCGACGGGGCTTGGTCCCGACATCACCTGGGGCTGCCAGTCGACGTTCCTCCTGCCGGTCGCGGGTCGTCCCGGCGAGGTCGTTGCGCTCTTTGACCGCTGGCATCCGAAGAACCACGAGGAAAGCCGCTACGTGTGGCTGCCGGTCACATTTGAGAAGGACCGTCTTTGGATCGACTGGAAGACGGCCTGGACGCCGAAAGTCGCGCCGCTGCCGAAGTCCGCACCGATGAAGTTCATGACCTTCAACATCTGGGGCGACTACTTCAAGAATCCTGTTCCCGAGCGCGAGAAGAGCGTCTTCAACGTCATCCGCCGTCATGCGGCCGATTTCGTTTCGCTTCAGGAGGTGACGCCGAACTGGTGGAACAGCATGGTCTTCACGAACGCGGCGGCGGCCGGCTATGCCGTGGTTCGCGGTGACGAGGATTTGGCGCTTTCGCGTGCGTTTGCGAGACCTCCCAAGGATGCGGACCGCATCCGCAAGGGGAGAAACTGGGTGAACCACGAACCGCTTCTCTATCATGCGGACCGGTTTGCGCTTCTCGATTCGGGTGTCGAGTTCTACAACCTGACGCTGCAGGTTGAGAAGAGTGTCACCTGGGGTGTCTTTGAAGACCGCACGAGCGGCCGACGGCTCATTGCCTTTGCGACGCACTTCTGGCATATGGGCGGACGCGAGGGCGACGCGCATCGCGAATATAACGTCCTCAAGGTCATTGAAACACTCAATCGTGTAAAGGCGAAGTGGGGCGAATTGCCGGTGATCGGCGGGGGCGATCTCAATGAGAATTTCGGTTCCCGCCACCCGGTTGTACAGAGCAAGTTCGCGGACTACGGTTTCGTCAATGCCAAGTCGGAAGCCGATGTCACGGATCCGCGTTCAACCCTGCCGGGGAGGCCCAAGCGCGGAGCGGACGGCAAGTTCCATGGTGTTCCGGGCAATACGGAAGGTCCCAAACGCTGCTGGCTAGACCACGTCCTCTACACGCCAGAAACGATCCATGCGAAGAAGCACGCTGTCGTCATCGATCAGGACGCGCTCGATGCCTCTGATCATTCGCCGGTCATTGTCGACTTCGAGTTGAGATAAAATTTCGAAGAAATTTTGTCACAAAAGGGAAGTCTGTTCGTAGAACTATATTTGAAGGTAGAGCGACGCTACCAGTTGCAATACTATTTTTCTGTCCCACCCGTGAATGGAGTGAGCGAGTGGGATGTCAATCAAAACACTTCGAATTCTAAGAAAGTTATACCTAGAAAGGATTAAAATGGGACTGTTTGATCGTATTAAAACCACTGCAGGCGGAATCGGTGCGACGGTTGCGCGCGGTGCAGGCCAAATAGCCGGAAAAGCTACCACGGGTGCTAAAGAACAGGCAAAAATTGTTGCCGTTAAGGCTGAGATTTCTTCTCTTCAGGCGGACATCGATGTCGGTTATGTGGCGATTGGCAGAGCGTATGTCGAAGCTTGTTTAGCGGGTAAGGAGGTTTCTGACATTGGTGCGGGTGCGACCCTCAAGATGATTGAGCCTAAATTAGAGAAGCAAATGGAACTTGAGAAGGAGTTGGTTGAGCTTGAAAAGTCAATCACGGATTCTCAGGTTATGCTTGAGCGTCAATTGGTTCAGAAAGAAGTTGACGACGTAAAAGCCAAGTTGGACAAAGCTAAATCAATGGGCATTATATCGGATAGTGACTATGAGGCGAAATTGGCTGCTGAAATGAAGAAACTTGAGTGTTTTGAGGATATTCGTAATCTCAAAAAGCAAAAAGAAATCGGTTTGATCTCTGCTGAAGAGCTTGAAGCCAAAATGAAGGAATTGTTGGGTTAAGAAGGTGTGGCTCAGCGATGTACTTCTCAACGGTGGTGACATATTTGTTGCCACCGTTTCATATTAGAGGTGGAGGATAAGATGTCAGCAGTCTATCGTGTGAATGAAAAGAAGTGTGCGACTTGCCGATGGTGGCAGGGCGCTCGGGGAATTGAGATGCGGGCGAATGTGCCGTTCTATGTGAAAGTGGACGGTGCGGGTGCCTGCATGGCCCTGAACAACCAGTCGAAGACCCCGGCAACGGCGTGTTCGCGCTGGAGCAAGTGGGAGAAATTGTGAGAATTGACACCCGCTTCGGACTACGCGTTTAGAGTCTTCATCTGGGCGGCGATGAGGGCGGCGACGCGGTGTTTCGCCTGGCGGACGAGGGCTGGGGTGACGTTGAGGCGGGTGGAGATGGTAGAAGGGGATTCGCCTTTTTCAAGGGCCCGCCAGATGGCGGCATAGCTTGGTGGAAGGGGCACACGGTGAAGGACGTGGTGGCGGGCGGCGGCGTAGCAGGCTTCCTGCCATTGCCGATCGATGAGGTCGATTGCCGGTGGAGTCGGAGGCCAAG
>JAZUGW010000283.1:0-7811 GCA_045641465.1 Kiritimatiellia bacterium
CCTGTGAGCCGCATCAGGTTCCACTCCCGTCGGTGCAACCACTCGGGCGAGTCCTCCGCCAGCGCGGAAAATGCGGTCACCCCATCCGCCGTCACCTCAAGCCGCGCAGGAGTCGGAGCAACACAGAGCCGATAGGACCACGCAAGCGTCTTCACGTCCTCTACCGAAGTTGTAACCAGCGAAAGTCGCTCGCCGTCAGTCCCATTCTGGATGAACCAATTCCCCCGTTTCCACCCCACAATCAAATCCGCCTCTTCGGGTTCAAGAACACCGTTCGTATTCACATCTTCCCCAAACGCCGCCTCGACATTGTTCGAAGGAGTCGCAATACACGACAGCGAGAACGCGAACTTCGCCGCGCCACGCTGCCACGAAGAAATGACGACGTTCGTCACTACCTCCGTGTCAGCATACGCAACCGGCGGCAGGGACAATACCGTCGGCATCGCCACTCCTGCGAACGATATTACAATAAGTAACAGAACTATCACTTTTGCCTTCATCTGTTTTGTATTATACATTATTTTTCTCCTCACGTGAATTCAAATCGCCGCAGATTCCGGGAATGGCTGCCGTACCCAAGGCTTTCTCAACAATCATTCAAAGTGAATCTTCGACAGGAGATCGTCAAATTTAGCCACGATCCGCTTCTGCTCTGCAAGTGGAGGAAGAGGGAATGGCGCAACTTTTGCATCATTACTCCCGAAGCGTGGCATCTTCTGCCCATATCCCCGACTTTTGGCATAGCCCAAAAACATTGGCGACATCAAAACCATCCTCGCATATTCAGGATAAATCTCATTTGGGAATCGAAGTGGAATGATTTCAGAAGTACAAAAACCATCCTCATCTGCAACAAGTACTTTGTTCAAATATGTTCGAAGTTTACTGTACAAGACCATTCCAGCTGTAAACACATGCTTTGTACTTTTAATGCACTTATCCTTTGCACGTGACTTCATCAACAACCGACCAGTTCCTTTTTCAATTTCTTCAAGGTCCAAAACCCAAGCATCCGAAGGTATATCTTTGACCTCTGCGTTCTTGCATTCACCGTAGTTAACGAGACTACCCAACCGACACCAGCACCAACCTTTGGGCAAGCCGAATGGTTCTTCTTCTTCGGAGATTTGGGGTAAGGTCGCACGTCCCGTACGACCACGCCAGACGGATGAACCTACTTCAAAAATTCGTTCCAATAACTTATCTGCGGACTCATCATCAGGATCCTGTGGAACAAGTTTCCCTTGAATTGCTTCTTGAAGAATCGACTGCTTCAACTGCCCTGGTAACGCGGCATCAAGTTCGATACGCCTCTCCTCCGCTTGCCCATATCGTTCTACCCACGGCATCAACTGTTCGATCCTCGACACAATCCGCTTCTGTTCGGCAAGGGGTGGAAGTGGGATGACCGTCGAAGAAACGATACTTCCGTTAATCTTTGGCATCGTACCTGCTGTACCTGTTGCTTTTGAAGAGTAATACGCTTTGGTTTTCGGTGCCTGTAATACGTAATTTATGTAATGGACGCTCAACATACTACTGAGCTGAACCTTCATCATCAAATCGGGATAAATGAATTCTCCTTCTGCACCATCGAAAATACAACTCGTCCCAACATACTCGATCGTATTACTTCTTTGGATCAAGATGTCGTTCTTTTGCAGCCAAAGATATGAATCCTTCTCAACATCCACATCAACATACTTAAACCCCGTAGAGTCAAACCTACCACTTGTTGTGGCGGTCAAAGTCAATCTTTTAACCTTTGTTTCCCAAGAAACAGCCGTTGGCGAAAATCCATTCCTGATCGAGTTACGTACAATTTCCCCCAACCGACACCACGCCCAGCCCTTGGGCAAGTCGAATGGCTTTTCTTCGTCTGAGATTGGGGGCAAGGTCGCGCGTCCTGCGTGACCACGTGTTGCGGATTTTCGATCACGCGGGACACGCGACCTTTCTGCGGCAATTCGTGCCAACAATTTTTCCGCCGGTTCGTCATTTGGATCCTGCGGAACGAGTTTGCCGCGAATGGCGAGATCAAGAATAGCCGCCTTCAATTCCTGTGCCGTCATTTGAGCAGTCCCTCGATGTGGGCAAGCACGGATTCGATCTCGGCGTCGATTTTCTTGCGTTCGGTACGATAGCGTGCGATCAATTCATCCGGCGGAAGAACTTCGATTTCTTCCTTTGGATACTTGCACTGGTCAAAGTTGCAGCCAAAATCAAGCAACTCCTTCACCGTGAACACGCGCGACTTCTCTCCGGCCTCGTCATTGACGATTTCTTTTCGATTATCCCACCAAGCGAGAACTGGGTCACAGTGATTCAACAACATCGGCTTCGTCTTGGAGAAATGCTTGTAATCTTCCGGCATATCGAGACGATAAAACCATGTTTTCTTCGTGGCGTAGGTTCCTTCGGGCGGCGTCGCCTCGGGCCGATCGAAGAAAAGGATGTTCGTCGCCGTCGGCGTGTAGGGGGCAAAGACGCTTTCGGGGATTCGAATGATCGTGTGCAAATTGAAGTCCCTGAGCATCTTCTCCTTCAGCGCCCGCTTGGCACCGTCCGTACCGAACATGAAACCGTCAGGGATGATGACACCGGCGCGGCCGCCGCGCTTCAACCTTTGCATGATAAGCGCCATGAAGAGATCGGCCGTCTCGGAGGATTGAAATTCGGTCGGGAAATTCGTCTTCACGCCGGAATCGGTCGCGCCGCCGAACGGCGGATTCATGCCGATCACATCACAGTCGGCCTTCCAGTCGCGAAGACGCGAACCGAGCGAATCCATGTGACGGACATTCGGCTCGTCGATTCCATGCAAGAGCAGGTTGGTAATGCTCAGGAGATAGGGAAGCGGTTTCCATTCCTGACCGAGAACGGAGGACTGAAACTTCATACGATCTTCCGTCGTCTTGACCTTCGCGGAAAGATGATTCAGCGTCGAGGTCATAAATCCGCCCGTACCAGATGAGAAATCGCCGAACTTCTCGCCAAGTTTCGGATCAAGTTTCAAGATGATGAAATCCGTCAGCGCACGGGGCGTATAGAACTCGCCGGCATTGCCCGCACTCTGCAGATCCTTCAGAATGCCCTCGTAAATATCGCCGAACACATGACGCTCACCGGCGTCGTTGAAGTCGATCTCATCAATGACGTTGATCACCTCGCGGAGAAGTACACCATTCTTCTGGTATTGGTTCACTTCCTGGAAAAGCTCCCGGATAATGGCCTGTCGTATCGGCGTTTGCGGAGTGACATTCAGTCCGCGCAAGGTTTCAAACATTCGATTGATGAATTTGAGCAGGTCGTCACCAGTCCGAACCGCCCCGACAGCCCGTCCCTCGGAGTCAACAGACGGCGCCCAATTGCGCCAACGGAATTCATCAGGGATGATCGAAGTGAATTTCTGTTTCGTCTTGTACGCCTTGAACTCCCATTCCTCCTCCTTGGCATCGTAGACCTTGAGGAAGATCATCCAGACCATCTGTTCGATGCGCTGGGCATCGCCGCTGATGCCGCTATCCTTGCGCATGATGTTCTGGATTCGCTTGACGAAATTCGCATTCATCAACTTGCCTTTCTGTAGATTTCAGATTCCAATTCGTGGAGGGCCGCCTCGAACGCCGCAGGACCTCCGAAAAACCGCACAATCTTCACCGCCGTACCGATTTCGCTGAACGGATGAAGCTCAAGGACGTTCTCATTTTCAAGTTCGGCCACGCCTCGTTCGGCATACTTTTCAAGAAGCGCCTCCAGCACCTCGCGTGCCTTGCCCTCGTATTTGGCGAGGTAATTGCGCTTCTTGACATTTTCCACTCGCTCCCGCCGCGTAAGCGGCTTCTGGTCGTAGGCAAGATGAAGAATGATGTCAAAGGCGTCCTTATCGGCCAATGCCGGATTCTCTTCTTTGACCGCTTCGATCATCAAGGGTGAATCACTTTGCGCCAATTCATCGAGAATCGCCTGCTTGCGGTCCGCTGCCGACCAAGCGGTGAGGAAATCTTCAAGCGTGGCATATTTCTTCGTCACAGCATTGCGCGTATAATCCTTAACGGAAATCGTCACCAAGTTGCCCTCGGCATCAAGGATGCGGACATCCTCATGCACAATCGAGCAGGACGGCCCGCCGATGTGAAACTTGGTTGGCGAGTCATCACCCTCATCATTCCCGCCCGGTCCGCCACCTTCGCCGCCGGATTCCCCTCCGCCACCCGAACCATCCCCTTCATCGGCCACACCGTCGAAGTCGGGATCGTTGAACTTTGAAGTGACATTGCGGAAGTCGAGAATGTCGAAATGGAACTTGCCTTTGTCTTCGCGAATGCGCGTACCACGTCCAACCATTTGTTTGAACCGCGACATCGACGTCACTTCCTTGTCGAAGACGATGAGTCCGCAGGTCTTGCAATCAACGCCCGTCTCCAACAGATCGCTTGTCGTAACGACTGTCGGATAGGGTTCGTCAGGATCGATGAAATTATCCAGCTGCCGTTTCCCCTCCTTGTCATCGGACGTGATGCGCATGACATAGCGGGAGTCTTTTTGGCAAAGATCGCGATTCATCTTGACCAGCAAATTGCGCATTTCAAGTGCCTCTTCCTGATCTGCGCAGAATACGATCGTCTTCGTCATCCGTCCAATGTCGTGCAGCATTTTCGTGATTCGCCGCGCCACCACCTGTCGCCGCACCTGCACCGCAAGTTTACGTCCCATATCCGCGCGATTGAACTGGCGCTGTTCGATCAGATAGTCGTACAGATCCTTTTCCCCCGGCTCGGGCGTCCATCCGTTCAAATCAATGTCAAGAAACGACCTCGTAACGCGATACGGCGCGAGGAATCCATCCTCTATACCTTGCTTCAACGAATACACGTAGAGTGGTTGACCACCGGTTTCCCTGCAGAAATACTCAAGATTATCCGCGCCTTCCGCACTCTTCGGTGTAGCCGTCATGCCAATCTGCGTTGCCGATGAGAAGTATTCCAGGATCCGCCGCCATTCCGAATCTTCACGGACACTACCACGATGACATTCATCCACGATGATGAGATCGAAGAAATCCGGCGCGAGTGTTTCATACGGTTGACGGATGTCCGACAGATCGACTTCCTTGTCCGGATCGTTCTGCCGATCGTGATCGTACTCGACCCATTGGCCATAGAGCGACATATAGATCTCGTAGGCCGTATTGACGTTCTTGTGCTGAACCTTGGTCATCACCTTGGAAAAGGGTTTGAAGTCCTGCTTCATCGTCTGATCGATGAGAACATTCCGATCCGCAAGATAAAGCACCCGCTTTTTAATGCCTGCCTGACGCAATCGGTGAATGATCTGAAAAGCCGTATAGGTCTTGCCAGTGCCGGTCGCCATCACCAGCAATCCCCGCTTGAGGCCATTCGCAACGCGCTCCACGGTCCTGTTGATGGCGATGCGCTGATAATAGCGCGGCTCATGCGTCCCGATGGCAAAATAGTATGGTTCAAACAACGCCCTCTTGGCGTCCTCGGAAAACGACTGATACTTGATATATCGATCCGTCAGATCTTCGGGAGACGGGAATTCATTCAGCGCAAATTCTTTTTCGTCTCCATTGATCTCGTCATGCCCATAAAATCCATTACCATTGGAACTATATGAAAATGGCACGCCAAGAATGCGCGCGTAATCTATCGCCTGCTGTATTCCATCAGAAACTTGATGCTTGCCATCCTTTGCCTCGACAACCGCCATGGGAAGATTCGGCGCAGGACAAAGGAGATAATCCGCCTTTCGGCCCTCTCCACGCTTCGTCCGCTTGCCGTGGATGGAAATTCGACCGGCGGAAAAATATTTCTCCATGAAAATCTGATCGGTCTTCCATCCCGCCGCCAAAATCGCGGGAGTGATATAACGGAGTTTCACATCCTCTTCGGTCAGCTCTTTATCAACCATCTTCCTTTCTCCTTCGCCCGCCAGCCACGACCGCGGCGAAGAGAAATCCGGGGACACACCCCGCCGATCCCATACTCATCCGAGGGTGCCCTGGAAGAAACCCAATTACGAATACAAGACGGCAAAAGAATGCATCCCCGGAATAGGGCGCATCCCTGCCAACTCGTCGTTCGTAATTTGAAAAAACTTTCCAGGGCTTTTTCGGATGAACGTCGCGTTGCAGTTACGCAAAAATCTATGGATTGATCGTCAATTGGATTCGCGTGATCATCCTTCGTCCCAGCAAGGGAGGAAAGACACACGAACCCGATCGGTCTACTTCTGGCAGACCTCCTTGTGATTTGTATGGCTGTGTTTGAAATTCATGGCATCTGTCAAAATACGAGCAGAAACATGAGGAGGTTCTACTGTCTCACTCGAAGCGGAATTCCACGGCGAGGCGGGCCTTCCCGTCTGACGAGGCGGGGACTGTAAAGATCAGCTGCTGGCATCCGCGGTTGGGCGAATCCCATTCGTTCGGGCCCTTCGCCGGCAGAACCTGCCACGGGGCTTTCTGGCCTCCGACCTGCGTGACGCGCAACGTGCGGTCCTTCTGCTTGAGCACGATCGTGTCGCCCTCGATTGTCGCCGTCGAGCCCTGCGTGTTCATGCACCAGCGCACGGACGCGCCAGCGCGCAAGCCGTCCACTTCGTCCGTCAGACGATAGCTCTTACCCGAGGCCGCCATCGCTCCCGTACGGGACACGCGTTTCGCATTCGGATAAAGCGACGAGAGGTCCAAAACGACCGTCGAGGCGGCCCCCGCGCCCTTCGTCACCTGAACGACCTTCGCATAGCCCCGGACGAACTGGGGCTGGTTGTCGAGCATCAGCACGTTGTGTCCGGCCGTGCTGAGGCGGAAGATTTTCCAGCGATCGGAATTCTGCCGCGAATCCCAGAGATTCATCCCGCGCTTCTCGATGCCGTAGTAGCTTTCCGCGCCCAGGTCCATCGCCCAGCGGACGCCGAGTGCGTCAAGCACAAAGGAACCTCCGTCCATGTGCCCGTGGTTGCCCGAGGGCGATCCCGCCTTCAAACCGACGAACAGCGCGTCACGATCCCACGACGCACGCTGGATGGTGATGGGGACAGGTCCCTGGGCATCCCACACGAGCGGCTGTTTGTTGACGACATCCGCCGGCGGCGTCGACACGCAGAGCAGGCTGTGCGCGAAGAGACGATGGGGGAAACGCCCCCGCTTACCACCCCGGCAAAGTTCCCGATAGGCCGGAAGCTCAAAATACGGCAGAATGTCCGGACGATTGAAACGCTTCGCCAGCCACCAGGTCGCAAAGCAGGAACCACGTCCCGCACCGCCGTCCGCATAATTGAACGTGAGCCCCGACGGACCCGTCACGACATCGAGATAGTCCGCCGTCTCGCGGAAGCCGGGCAGCTTCGCGAGGCCGAAGTCGCTTCCAAGCGTTCCTTCCAGCAGCATCAGGGCGATGCAGTTGAACTCCATGCCGTAGTTCCAATAGCCCGGCCCCTCGGGATAATTTCCATTCGGCGCAAGCGCCTTCATCGAAATCTGGATGTAGTCGACACAGCGCTGCACAAAGACGCCCGTTTCGACGGCATTCTCCTCGGCAAGCGCCAACGCGGCCGACAGGATGCCCGCATGGCAGACCTGTCCCCAGTTATTGCCCGAGCAGATCCACCAGGCCGGCTGCCGCGACGCATCCAACCCGTTACGGCGCAACCCGGCGGCGATTTCCTTGCGCGTCGCCGGATCGAGCTCGTTGTAGAGCCAGTCGTAACCGGTCGCCACAGCCAGGGACATTTCGCCGACGTCGAGGAAGTGCGACGGATTCCAGTCCGAAAAGGCGCAGACG
>JAZUGW010000284.1:0-3168 GCA_045641465.1 Kiritimatiellia bacterium
CTAAATCACCATGACCTGAATTTATGATATAATATCGAGTGGTTGACTGTCGAATGGAGCGACGGTTAAGGAGAAAGGAGAGAACGTAATGCCTGCGATTATGGAACGCAATGAGTGGGTTGACACGATGGCGCATGCAAGTTGCGCCGGTCGCGTTTGGCTTGAAACCGTGCGGCCGAAGCGTAATCGCATTACGTTTTCTGCCCCGATTTCACATAAGGATTCAGCCTTCAGAATAGTGCTCATTCCCTTGACGGATGCCGAGGGTCGGGGTTTTGTTTCGGACTCGCTTGAAATGGATGTCCTGAAGTCGAAGATACGCGCTCTGACTGCGGAATATGCGGCGGACGATTGGGACGGCTACGGGGCAAAGGCACTTGACCCGAAGTCAAGGTCGGCGGCCTTGCGATTTGTCGGCAGATTGCCGCAGAGTGCGCTTTCGCCCGACGTCTGCGTCGACACGGACGGTGAAATCTACCTTGAATGGAAACCCCGCCGCAGACGCTACTGCTCCGTCACGCTGTCCGGCGACGGGCGGTATCATTGTCTGGTGAAGGACGGCGTTCGCAAGACGCTTTGCACGACGAATGTCGCGGACGAGGCGTTGGCGCATGTCGTGAGAATCTGCGCGTAAGGTCATGACCATGCAGGCGGCGAGATTTGTACTGACACGCAAGCTCTTCACGAAGAAGGCGGATGGTTCTTTCGCCGTGAGGAGAGATGCGTTTCTGCCGCGTGGCGTTCCGCTTGAAACATCTGTCATTCTGCACGACAGGGCGAATCGAGCGGACATCCCGTGGACCGTCGGCCAGAAACTCGCGGCGGGCGCAAAGCCAGATGCGAAGGGCAATCGCCGCACCCTTCGTGGATGCGCGGACCTGTCAGATACCGCAGTTGCCAAGGCGCGGCTCACGCTCAAGCCGCAGCCGTCGAAGATCAGCAAGCGTCATGCCAACATCATTGGTTGGACGAATGAAAAGGTCGAACAACAGGATGCGGCGCAGACGCTGGCGGAAAACGCCGATGTCTATGTTGCCCCCGACACGCAGGAGGCCGCGCAGTGACGGCATTGGGCGAGAGGAACGGGAGAAGTCCGAACAAGGCGTTTGCGACACCTTGGGAGGTGTGCTTTGACGTCGCATATCCGCCCTCATCAATGCTTAAAATCACCAACATGACGCAAGGAGAAGGACAACGGGTGCGGAATGCCGTTGTCGTGTCGTTTTTTGATTTCTGTGACAACACGAAAGGAAAGAAGATGAAGAAACAAGAGTTCGTGCGGCGCGTTTGCCGCGGTGTGCTGAGTGCGGTGGCGTGTGTCGCGATGGCGACGGGCGCGGCGCGGGCGGAGGAAATCATCCTCCCGGCGGGGTCGGACCAGTGCCAGTCGGAGCCGACCGACCTGGTGAAGAACCAGCCCGTCGGCGCGGTGAATGTGCTCAAGATCAATCCAGCCGAAGCCACCAACCCGCCGCCGGCTGTCGCTGCAGGCGAGTTCACCTACGTCGTCTTCGGCGATACGCAGGACTACAACAAGGACGACAAATCCAATCCGTCCTTCGTGTCGCGCGTCGACTGGATCCTCGACCAGAAGGCTCAGCGGAGAATCAAGTTCGTCTCGCATCTCGGGGACGTGGTGAACAATCCGACCAGCGAGGGGGAATGGCTGCTCGCCACCAACCAGCTTGAGCGTCTGCGCGAGGCCGGGATCCCCTGCGCCTTCGCGCCAGGCAACCACGACCTCACCTGGGGCGACACGACGCCGATCACCGATCACCTGGACTCCAGAGACCTGAGCCTAATAGGCGATGTCAAAGGGTACGACTCGTTCGACGGCTTCAAGGGGCACCAGTACTCGAAGCTGTCGGACATCAACGACCGCTATTCGGATCGCGAGGCCCAGCATGCGCCGGAGATCTCCAATGTTGCGGGCCGCGGGGCCAACTCCTACCAGCTTCTGACCCATGAAGGTGAGAATTTCATCTTCATCCACCTGCAGTGCTCGATCCCGACCAACGTCCTCAAGTGGGTTGATGAGGTTCTCGACCAGTATTGCGACCGGCTGGCGATCATCGTCGAGCACGAGGGGCTCGGCGACGTCAACGCCATGCTGCCGTTCAACAGCGAGGCGGACCGGCTCAACATGGGGCGGATGCGGGCGAACCGTTTCACGTCCAACGGGTCGACCTCGGCCCAGTACCAGTGGGAGCGGTGCTTCTCGCGCCATCCGAACGTGCTGATGATCCTGTCGGGGCATGAGAACGAGCTGCTGTCGGGCATCCGCACGAGCCGCGGGCTGTACGGCAACGACGTCGTCGAGATCAACCAGACCTACCCCGAGATCTCCTACTCCGACTGGTTGCGCACCTATGTCATCAATCCGGACAAGCAGACGATCACCGTCCACACCTATTCGCCGCATCAGAATCGGCTCTGCGATGGCAGGGGCGATGAATTCGTCCAGAGCAAGAGCCATCTGAAGAAGGACTACCAGTTCGCTACGAACTGTCCGCACCACTTCACGATCGACTACGGACGCCTCCGCGCGGGCGTTTCGACGCAGCAGGCCGGGATCACGTTCCGGACGGTGACGGACGATCCGCTCAAGGACGGCAGTCAGGTGAACGGCCGCGTGCTCTATCAGAAAGGGAGCGCGTTCTCGGGACTCGCCACCTATCCCATCGTCTCGCGCGTGGACGTGGCGAGCGACGACGAGAGGATTTCGATCCGCTACTTCCTGGTGAACGACTACGAGATTGCCGCGACGGGCGGCGTGCTCAGGGTCCTTGGCGTCGTCAGGCCGCGCGTCGTGCTGACGCAGGGCGTCACGGCGGCCGAGGTGACGGACGCTCTCTCGGGCGACCTGTCGCGGGCGGTGGCGGCTGGTACGAGGTGAGCGTCCCGCTGGCGACGGCGGCCGAGAAGCTCGACATCGCGGCAAACGACCTCACGAACGTGGTGGCGACCGTCGCGACGGTCCCGGAGGGAACGCGGTCCGCCCCGTGGACGGTCGGCAAGGACGGCGCGAACGTGACGGCCTATCTTGAGGAGGGGATGCTTTTCGTCGAGGGGACGGGCGCGATGACCAATTTCGGGTCTGCTGCGGATGCGCCGTGGGCGCCGGCGGGCTCCCCCATCAGCCGCGTCGAGGTTGGGCCGACCGTGGAG